>DASQMK010000276.1:0-20866 GCA_035645575.1 Metabacillus sp. | reverse complement strand
GGGAGGCATATTTATTATCGGGGTATGTAGATATAACATTTACCCCAGGTGCCACAAGATCAACCTCTGTATTGGTATTTGTAAATGGAGCAAGCTCTAAATCATGATTTACTGCCCCAACTTGAATAACCTCATTATAACTGCCGGGATAAGAATACTCGAATGTATCCTCTCGTTCGTCTCCTTCATTTCCTGCTGCAACTACGACAGAAACACCCTGATTAACCGCATTTTTGATTGCTTTATGCAGCTCTGGGACATCTTCTGGGCCGCCCAGTGACATAGAAATGACTCGTACTCGTTGATTTTTGGGTCCGCGCCATTCAACAGCATAATTTATTGCATTTATAATCCATTCATAATTGCCCGATCCTTCACCAGACAACACTTTTAAACTTAAAATTTTCGCCTTTGGTGCTACTCCAACAACACCATCATTATTTAAACAAGCAGCAATCGTACCAGAAACATGTGTCCCATGACCATTATTGTCTTCAAACATGTCAGGATTGCCATTATAATCAGTTGTAAAATTTTTTCCACCAATAATTTGATCTTTAAGATCCGGATGATCTGTATTAATCCCCGTATCAATGACAGCAACAACAATACCTTCACCTTGGTTGCTTTCTTCCCAAATCTCAGGAGCCTGAATTAAACTAACACCCTTCGGAGTTTCATTTGTTTTATCCACAATTGAATTAATCGTAAAAGGAACTAATTTTACTTGTAACGGTGTTTGATTCATATTTATCCTCCTCATTTAGTGAAAATAAAAACTGCCCTACTTTATTTATACTAAATTATGGATACTATTAAAATGGAAAAAATGGTAATTTTTAATATTGATTAGATTGGCTCATCCTAATTTAGATGAAATAAGTAGTTTGGCATCAGTAAAGCAGAGGAGAAATTACTAGTTATCTGTTTGCGGAAGTTCGCTTCCATCAATTCACAAAACTATTTTTTTATTGTTTCTTGATCAACATTAAATTCAATTAAATTATGATCAGGATCCATGCAGAAGATTTGCGCAAAACCACTTGTACTATTTGGTTTTTCAATTATTATTAGGCCAATTTCTTTTAAGTAGTTTAACGTTGCCGCATAATCTTTCACTCTTATAGCAAAATGTCCTTCTTTAGAATTGATTTCATCATTGTAACGAAGTGTTGTGGAGCTATTATGCACTATTAAGTGAAGCTGCTGATCTCCTATTTGATACCATGCCCCTGGAAAGTCAAAGGGTGGTCTCTCTAATTCCTTAAAGCCTAACAATGTGCCGTAAAAATGTTTTGCTTTTTGTAAATCTGTTACAGAAAGGCTTACATGATGAATACTTTCTACATTGATCATCAAATCAACTCCTTTTTTGACTTGGAACAATTCGGAATACTACATCTCCAAAATAAAATGGATCCGATATTATTCCCTTTAATCTAATCTATCATACGGGAAGATATAGAAGAAAGTTTCAAAACAATCGTGGATGTGATATGTTGCATCGGAATATCGATTACTAACAATCCTATTTTTTCATTGTGGTTTAAGAAATTGTTAAGTTTTTAGTATAATTTTTTTACTTCAACAAAAAATAAGTCAGAAACAAAAAATTGTACTTAGTAAAGGAGAGTATTCAATGAATTCAAAAATAGTATTAACATTACTTACAGTTTTATTTTCAATGAGTTGTTTATTTGGTTGTAATAATGTTGATAATCAAGAAAATGAACCGGCACCACCAACACCGGAAGTACAAACACCGGGTATGGATGAAGAGGAACCAGATTTAGATGAAGAGCCATCTGAAGAAGGTAATGAAAAACAAGGAAGGGATGAAGAAGAACCAGATTTAGATGAGGAACCTTCTGAAGAAGGAAATAACCAATAAAGTTCTAAAAATGAAAGATATCATAAGAAAAATTCATATTGAAGATGGGTTACAACTCTTATAACCCATCTTTTTTAATAATTAAAGCGGGGTCATAACATGAGGAGGGTTATGACAATTTTCCGAACTAGTTATTCATGTGTAAATTGCTCATTTTTGCAGAAACCGATTTTTTTACAAATTAAAAGAAATTCTTATAATTAGCCTTTTATTTCATTTAGCACGTTCTCTAGATTTTCCTTAGCTCTATTAATCATTCTTTCATACATGCCTAAAATGGATTGGCCATAAGTAGTGCCTGGCATAGCCCATTTTCAGTTTAAACCAACCCATGTTGAAGCAAAAGCGCAGGCATCACGGATTCACGCAGGACATAAAAATTGGCCGTTTTTTTGCCACGGTCTGGCAGTTGATTCAATTTTATTACCTCTGCATGGATGATATCTCGAAATTTTGCGGTCGTTGAAGAATCAGATAAGCTCGAATGGATATAATCTTCATATCCCCTCGCAGATCCATTGAAGGCATTACAGTGAATCGACAAATAAAAATCGGCTCCCCAAGCATTCGCCTCATTTGTCCGCTGGCTTAAGCTTTTAGTCGTATCTTCTGTTCGGCTCATCTTTACCTGAACGTTTTCATATTGGGAAATTAAGATTGAGCGTATTTTAAGTGCAATATCTAAAGCAATATTCTTTTCCATAATTCATTACCCTGGGCTCCTGGGTCTGATCCCCCATGACCAGGATCTAGATACAACTTCATCAATACTCACCTTCCTTCTATTTAATTTATCTTAAAATTGTTCTTTTTTACATATATATGGTGGAATTTCAATATTGTATAAGACAGGTTCAAAGCTTTCTACAGAATTGGGGGGGTTATAGCTATTCTCCCTTACAGAAAGAACCCATCAAAAAGAAATCACCTTGAATTTTATACTTTTTGATCTTATAAAAAAAGGATGCAGTTCAATGAATGAACTGCATCCTCATATTAATTTACAACAGCTTTTTGATTCGTAAACTGTGGCAACCAATCACCATGAGCTTCAATTAAATCATCACACATCGCAATAATATCATCCATCGATAGTTCAGATGCTGTATGTGGATCAAGCATTGCTGCTTGATAAACAGCTTCTCTTTTTCCTGTCATTGCTGCTTCAATGGTTAATAGCTGTGTATTAATATTCGTTCGATTTAAGGCCGCTAATTGCTCTGGTAGATCCCCGATATATGTTGGCATGATACCACTGCGATCAACAACACATGGTACTTCTACACACGCATTTTCAGGTAGATTACTAATGAGTCTACCTTTATTTAGAACGTTTCCTCCAAATTTGAATGGTACGTTTGTTTCCATTGCTTCAATAATACGTGAACCATATTCGTGGGAGCGAGTGTGAGTCAGTTGACTATTATTAACCATAACTTCTCTCATTGTCTCCCATCTCTCAATTTGTTCCACACAGCGGCGCGGGTACTCATCTAATGGAATATTGAAACGATCAATTAATTCCGGGTATTTACTCTTAATAAAATATGGATGATATTCTGCATTATGTTCAGAGGATTCAGTCACATAGTAACCAAATTTATCCATCAATTCATATCGTACCATATCATGATGTTTTGTTTTCTGTCTTTCTTTTGCCCGGCGCTTAATTTCCGGATAGAGATCCTTGCCATCACGTTTTACTTCAAGCAGCCATGCCATATGGTTAATACCAGCAATTTTTTCTTCAATTCCTTCATGATCAATGCCTAAATCTCTAAATAAATGCTCTGTACATATTTGAACACTGTGGCAAAGTCCTACTGTTTTAATATTTGTATACCGAAGCATTGCTCCAGTTAAAGAAGCCATCGGGTTTGTATAGTTCAGGAATAAAGCATCTGGACAAACCTCTTCCATATCCTTTGCAAAATCTAGCATAACAGGAATTGTACGTAATGATCTAAAGATCCCACCGATCCCAATCGTATCTGCAATTGTTTGACGTAAACCATATTTCTTCGGAATTTCAAAATCAATCACCGTACTCGGCTTATATCCACCAACCTGAATGGCATTGATGACATACTTTGCCCCCCTCAAGGCTTCTTTGCGATCTGTGTATGATTTGATCGTGACATTACTATTGTAATTTTGTTTTAAGTTACTCAGCATATTCTCTGAATCTTTTAAACGCTGTTCATCAATATCAAAAAGTGCAAATTCGAATCCAGCTAAAGCTGGGACAAACATACAGTCTCCTAATACGTTTTTAGCAAATACTGTACTTCCTGCGCCAATAAAAGTAATTTTAGACATTTCTTCTCTTCCCTTCTTCATTGTTTTTATATAGCAAGCTTACTATTTACGATGTAATAGCAAGTTTTTGCTTAATTTTATTCATTGCAATCCTAGAATTCCATGTGAGCCAAAACGCCACAGTACTCCCTAAGAAGAAGATGAACAACCCGGCAAATTGAGTAAATACAACAAATATGGTAAAGCATCCTACAGCCATAATAAGACTATGAAAAATTCGTGTCATGCTAATGATTAAGACATTTTTCAAAAATTCTCCAAGTTTTAATTTGTCTTGAACAAAAAGAGGAAATACAAATGGCAACATAATAATATAAACAAATCCGACTGTAATCATGACATATCGCATCAAATAAAAAACCATGCCTTCTTCTTGAAAGAAGAATTGAATATCAAAATAAAGCAAAGCACCGATGACAACTAGCACCGCTCCTAATAGTTGAGAGCGTAAAAATTCTTCTTTGAATTTTGTAAAAAATGTCTTAAGTATTGGAATATCCGTGTTCCCAGCTAACCATTCTTTTGTTAAATGAAACATAGAAACGGTGGATGGGAATAGTCCAAATACGATTAAGCCTCCTAATGTGAACAGTAACCATAATGCATTAAGAAATAATAATCGATAGATCCATTCAAACACTTGCATGAATTTATTCAATTCGTTTTCTACCCCCAATCCATATATCTAGTTAGCTTTTTGAACCTGTTAACGCAATACCTTCAATAATTTGCTTCTGCGCGAAGATGTATACGATGATAACCGGTATGACGGAAATTGTAGTTCCTGCCATCATTAATGACCAATCTGTAAAGTAAAGGCCTTTAAATGTGTTTAATAATAAAGGAACAGTGAATTTCTCAGGTGATGTTAAATAAATTAATGGCTCTAAGAAGCTATTCCATATTCCCATGAATGCAAAAATTCCAAATGCAGCTAAAGCGGGACGAATTAATGGGAGAATGATACTCCAGTAAATTCTTAGCGGGTTAGCTCCATCTATTACTGCTGCTTCTTCTAATTCATTAGGAATACCTCGAATAAATTGTCTTAATAAAAACACACCAAATGCATTAAATAGACCAGCAGGTACGATTAACGATAAGTGAGTGTCGATCCAACCTAAGTTATCCATGATAATGTAAAGAGGCACCATTGTAACTTGCTTTGGAATCATCATCGTTGCTAAGAACAAGATGAATAAAACATTTGCTCCCCAGAAACGGATTTTCGCGAAGGCATAAGCAGCCATTGAACAAGTTAATAGGTTTAATAGAACAACTATAAATGTAATGTAAAAACTATTAAAATATGCAAGATCAAAAGGCATTGCCGTTAATGAGTTAGGATAGTTTTGAAATGTTACTGGATCTGGTAACCATTTCGGAGGGATGAGAAAAATCTGGGACATGTCCTTTAATGAACTACTAACTGTCCACAAAAATGGAGCAACCATCAAAAAGGCACCGATTATTAATACAACATGAAGTAAAATCCTTGTCGGCTTTATTTTTTTCCCGAGACTCAATGACACATTCTGATTAGGTATCGTTTTTGTTTGAACATCATTGATCTTCATAATGAACCCACCTTTTTGACATCTTAAATTGTAATAGCGTGAATATTAAGATAATGACGAATAAAATCATCGCAGCAGCAGAGCTTACACCCATATTAAAATCAACAAAAGCTGATTCATAAATGTGATATACGAATGTGTAACTTGATTTTGCCGGTCCACCACTTGTCATGACATAAGCTTGGTCAAACACCTGGAAGGAAGAAATGATGGCCATGATGGCAATAAAGAATGTTGTTGGTGACAATAATGGCAGTGTAATATGTAGGAATTTCTGCCAGTTTGACGCACCATCAATATCAGCCGCTTCATAATATGAGCGTGAAATTCCTTGAAGGCCTGCTAAGAAGATAACCATGTTGTACCCAAGCCCCCACCAAATACTTAACATTGCAATGGATGGCATTACCCATTTTGTATCTGTTAGCCACATCGGTCCGTCAATACCAACCCTAGCTAAAACTTGATTTAAAATCCCGAAATCACCATTTAAAATCCACATCCAAATCACACCGATAGATACAGAGCTTGTAACAACTGGCATAAAGAAGAATAAACGATAAAAGTTCTTCCCTTTAATTTTATTAAGCGCGATCGCAACTGCTAAAGAGACTGCAATTTGAATAGGAATAACTAATACTGTGTAATAAGCCGTGTTCATTAAAGCTTTCCAGAAGTCCGGGTCTGTGAACTGATCCTTATAATTTGCTAAACCAATGAACTCTTTTGCTCCAAAACCATCCCATTTCATAAAACTTAAAGATAAAGTAAATAAAACAGGTATTAATGAGAATGCAAGTAATCCGACTAATTGAGGAGATAGGAAAATAAATCCCCAAAGATTTTGCTGACGACTTTTCAATGGTTTCACCTTCTTCTGTAATAGATAGAGGGGGAAGAAAGGCTTCTACTAGATTCTAAAATTCCTTTCTTCACCCTTTCACTTCCCTATTGACCTCTATACTCAGTGATCATTTCTTTCGCTTTTTTCGCTACTTTATCTACTATTGTTTGTGCGTCATCTTTTCCAAGATACATTAAGTCCATAAGGTCTGTTACTTCTTTATCTAATCCAGGAATTGTTGATTGAATCGCATTAGCAAAACCTTGCTCACGAGCTTGAATGATGTAATCAACATGCTCAGGAACTTTAGAATCTGTTACAGCCTCATCAATTCCCCCAATTGAAGGAATCGCGTTTCCTACACCAGCTAGACGCATTTCTTGACCAATTTTAGAAGTATAATAAGTAACAAATTTCATTGCCTCTTCTTTGTGCTCTGAATCATTGTTAGCTGCCATATAAGCAGTTGGAATACCTACAGGCTCTGTTTTGTTACCAGTGTTTGAAGGCCAAGGAATGTAATCCCACTCTAAAGACTTGTTATCATTGAATAAAGGAGTGTACCATCTACCAGCTCCAACCATCCCAACTTGACCAGACATGAACATCGCTTCAGCACCCTGACCTTTTGGTAAAGATCCTGCGTATGTGAAGTTCTTTTTATCAAGCATTTTATCTACGAATGATACTGCTTCAATCCCTTTTTCATTTTGATCTAAAACAAAATCGCCAGTTTCTTTGTCATAGATTTCTCCACCATTCGCCCAAATCCAGCTAAACAATGGTCCCCACCAGTTATCAACGATAAATCCGTACTTACCGCCTTCACGTAATTGATCTGTTACTTCTTCCATCGCAGCAAAATTCCATTCTCCAGCATCAAAATATTCTTGTGGTGATTTAATGCCAAGTTCAGCGAACAATTTTTTGTTGTAGTAAATTAACATTGGATTACAGTCGACTGCTACACCATAAATTTCATCCTCTTTCTTTGCAGCACCCCATAAACCTTCAGCAAACTCGTCTGGCTTTGCATAACTCTCAGAGCTATTCATAAATTCACTTAAAGGAGCAAGCTTACCAGTTTCAATCAATTTAGAAATATCTCCATCACCAACGTAGAATATATCAGGTGCTTGACTACCTTGAAGCTGAGTTTGTAGCTTTTGAAGATAGCCATCACTTGGAATCGGAACAAGTTTCACTTGGATATTTGGGTTTTCTTTGTTAAATCCATCCACTGCTTTTTGGTAAACTTTTATCTCTGCTGGATTTCCCCAAGCAGAAAATGTTAAATTTACTGTTTCACCAGACCCAGAGCTTCCTGATTCTGATGAACCTGAACTTGAATTACTACACGCTTGTAATGCAGGAATCATGATAAGTAAAACAGCAAAGAATAAAAATACTAGCTTTTTTTTCATTAAAATTTACCCCCATTTTCTTAAATGAATGAAAACCTTTTTTGAATAAGCTCGATTGGAAAGTCAATTACGTAAAACAGGTAAAAGTGTCTTATGTAGGAAACATCACCTCCTCAAAAGTATAGGTAAGCGTTTTCAAACAAAGGCAATATAATGCTATAAATGATAGTATTAGCTGTATTTGAATAATAAAGGAGCAATCGTTTTCACTTATCTTTTCATCATTACAGCCCAAACTATTTTGCTTTTCATGTTGAAACGCCGATCATTCTAAAGTTATTGTTGAAAAAAGAGTGAGCATATTACATTAACCGAGGGATTACAGTAACTTAAAATTAAACAAATTAGTGCAATCGTTTTCCTTCTGCACACCTAGAATATATGAATCTCTAAATCTAGTCAACACCTTTTTCTTTAATTTCTGAATATTCGGACGGTCCAACGTATTTTATTTTTTGTTTCCATCCGCAGCTCTCACGAATGATTAATTTTGTTGGCACCATTACTTTTAAAGGTATTTCTCTGCCTTCAAGACGATCCATTATCAATTGAACTCCGAGCCTGCCCATTTGTTCTGTATAAATCTTTACTGTTGTTAATGGCGGACTTGCAAATTTGGCAAATTCAACGTCATTTAAACTTATAATAGCAATATCTTCCGGTATACGTAGATTCGCTTCATTTACAGCACGTATAGCTCCTATTGCCATCGAATCACTTGCAACAAAGAATGCCTCTGGAACGTCCTGTAAAAGTAATGCATATTTCATTAGTTCATATCCCTGTTTCATAGAATACTCACCAATGAATACATATTCTTTTCGGAATACCCCCTGATCCTTTAGTAAATTTTCAAAAGTTTCTTGCCGGGGACCTTTTAGCATCTTTTTTTCACCTGTTATTGATTCACATTCTTCGCCACCAATAAACCCAATTTTTTTATACCCCATTTTCAGTAAATGTTTAACTGCCTGACTGGTAGCCTTTTCGAAGTCTAGTAAAACAGAATCAAACTCCTGATCGTTTAAGGAATAATTCACAAAGACAATATTCTCCACTCGATTCCTGATCTTATTTAACTCCAATAAATCCATACCTGCAAGAACAATTAATCCATCAAGTTCATTAGCAATTGCAGCAAGTTGAATATCTTTTGTTCTCATCATTCTTGTTGGAATAAGTCCATATTCCATACATTCATTTTCGATAGCCTTTCTAATTGAAGTAAAATAAGGATCTTCGACACCATCTACTATCTCTTCATTTGTATATGACATAAAAATTCCAATTTTCTTATGAGTGAATCGATTCGATTCCTGTTTTTCTGTTTTTCTTTTTCTTAACGCAGTGTAGCCTAAATCTTTCGATACTTTTAAAATTCGATCTCTTGTCGTATCTAATACGGTCAAGGTAGGATCATTATTTAATACCCTTGATACTGTTGAACTTGATACTTTAGCAAGTGCTGCAATTTCTTTGATCGTCGCCATAAACAACTACCTCACTCACTTAATTTAGTAAATAAACTTAGTCCAACTTTTATATATTCACTAAATATTTACTTGATATTTAGAGGTTATCAGAATTTTAAAACGCTTACAATACTTTTTTTAAAAAAATTCCTGCTTATGTAAAAAATCATAATTCTTAAAACAATCTCTTATTCATAATGTTCTAATATATAAATTCAAACTTCATCCTTTTAGTAAACCTAAAGTAATATTTATAGTAAAATAATGAAACCGATTTCGATATTACTTTCTCCCTATCCTTTTGTATGATCAGGTCTATTTTGACTAAAAATAACCGTTAAGGAGGTTAAGAAATATGAAACATGCGACTCTACTATTAATAAAATTCATTACCTGTTTCATTGCATTTGGTATAGGGCTTGACCTTTTTTTCGATGCAAACATTGTCGATATTTTATCGTTTAGTTTTTTCGTCACTTCTGTATCATATGTATTAGGGGAATTGGTCATTTTACCACAATTAGGTAAACGTGCAGCTGCTGTAGCTGATTTTTTACTTAGTTACTTAAGTGTATGGATTTTCGGAAGTATTTTATTTGAGAACTATCTACAAATAGCCTGGGGAAGTATTATTTCTGCAGTCATCATCACTGGTGCCGAAATAATTATTCACCTTTTTATTCAAGATCCAAAAGAACATACAACCTTTATAAACAAAAGAAATTCTGTATTTAACTCTAACTTAGCTTACGGAACAGAAATGGCTGAGGAAGAAAAAATAAAGGACATCATCAGTACAAAGGAAAAAGTTGAAGATTAAGGTAGATCTTTAAGGACAGGACAGTTTGGCCAAACTGTCCTCCTAAATTTTTGATCATTCCCTCTTTCTCGTAAGTCTTAAGCCTTAGATAAAATAAAGCTTGAGTTCATTGTTGCCATTCTTATGTTTCTATAAGATAAAGGTAGATCAAATGATTCGTAAATGCGACGAAAGAAGGAAGGTTTTATAAAATGAAAAAGCTATTTTTACTTTTAATTTTTGTTGGGGGCTTATTTTTAATCATCAAATCCAATACTTCATGGCTTGTGTTCGGTCAAAGTAAGTCTTCAGCGGAAGTGACGAGTAACACAGAGAAAATCGAACTACATGTTTCGGGTGCAAGTACAACAATCTTCCCGGAAGAAACGGATGAAGTTCGTGCTGACATAAAAGGAAACGGGAAAATAAATGTAGATACCAAAGGAGATACTATTATCGTTGAATCTGAATCAAAAAGTTGGTTTAACGTATTTTCATTGTTCAATAAGAGAGAAATCACAATCTATATCCCAAATGACTTTAAACAAGAGCTTGTCATTGATAGTGGTTCAGGCAACATCCAATTTGATGGTAAATCAAAGATGAATCTCGAAGAATTAATCGTTGACATAAGCTCCGGAAATGTAAAAATTAGTCAATTAACAGCTAAAAACTTTGAGCTTGATGGTTCTTCTGGTAATGTTACGATTACTTCTCTGGGAACTGAGTCTAGTACGTTTGACATGAGTTCCGGGAATCTAACAATTAAAAACCATATAGGAAAAGTGAAGGCTGATTTATCATCAGGTAAGATAGACCTACAAATGGATAAGGTAACAGATTCGCTTGATCTCGAATTAAATTCTGGATTCGGATCGATTGACTTACCAAAAGGTGCAGACTTTACGCTTCACGGAGAAGCTGGTAGTGGATTTATTTCTTCAGACCTTACGTTAATGGATCTTGAAAAAAATAAGAATAATATTTATGGTATTTCCGGCTCGGGAAAGCATGAAGTGAAGATTAAAGTATCAAGCGGTAAAGTGGACATAAAGTAATAAATCTTGTAAAGGAGCTCACCAATCCTTGAATGGTGAGTTCCTATTATACATTAATAGTTCCTTTGCTTCTTTTTTTCCTTCTTTTTCTGTCTTTCAAAATGGCATTCATTACAAACGTCAAATTTAAATTTATTAGCTAATGTTTTTCCACACACTTTACATGATTTTCTTGTGATTTGTACTCCTGATTTTAATTGTTCATGTATTTTGTCACTAATTTCTTCTCGAATTCTTTCCCAATAATGTGCTTCTGTATTTCTTCCTAATTTATATAAAAATAATAAATGAAGTCCTACCGATTTATAGGATAATTCAAGTTCCTCGAGTCCTGCATCCTTAACTATTGGATCAGGTAATTCGTATCCTTCAACAATTGCCTCAAGCTTTTGTTTCCACTGATTTCGTAGGGTTGGTTCATTCGTTGAAAATGGCAAATGTAAAAATCCATATAAATCAGCCATTGATAGCTTTGCTTCAATCATCGTGTCTTCTATCATTTCGTATAAAAGCTTTTCCTCAGCTAATGATGCTTTTTTCGTACCTTTAGGACTTTTAAACTGATCCCATAAGTGAAAAAATAGTCCAAGCTTGCGAGAGTATTTTTGAAACCGCTCTAGAACTCCAGTTGTCGGAGCAATCGCAAATCCTTGTAGTGGGTCATCCTCTTGATCAAGAAGTCGAGCCATTGATTTTGGATTGTGTACAAAGGCCACTTTCCCAACATTATAAAGGCCCCTACGTCCAGCCCTTCCGGCAATTTGTTTTACTTCCTGTGAAGTTAACCACCTTCTTCTTGTCCCGTCAAATTTATCATTTTCTAAAAAAACAATTCTTCTAATCGGTAAGTTTAACCCCATCCCAATTGCATCCGTTGCTACAATAACAGTTGCCTCACCTTTTATAAACTGCTCCATCTGCTTTTTTCTCGTTTCGGGTGGCATACTTCCATAAATCATGCTTACTTTGCAACCAGTTCTTTGAAGCTCTGCAGCAGTTTCTAGAACTCGTTTTCTTGAGAAACATACAAGAGCATCACCTTTACGGGTTTGATTTAAACGAAACAGCTGCGGCTCTACCTCTAACGGAATATCTCTGAAATATTCATGAATTGTAATATTCGAATCACCTAAAAGCTGCAATATCATTGGTTTAGCATTAAAGCTGCAAATGATATGAACTTCCTTTGCATTTGCCTTTGTTATTGCCTTATACCAAGAAAAGCCTCTGTCTTTATCTGCAATCATTTGAGATTCATCAATGACAACAACCTCATAAAAGTCTTTCTCATAAAACATTTCAACTGTACATGCAATATGAGCTGCACCTGCAACTAGCTTTTCTTCCTCCCCAGTTTTTAAAGAGCAAGAAACCCCTTCCTGATTTAACTTTTCGTAAATTTCTAATGCAAGCAAACGAAGAGGGGCTAAGTAAATACCACTAGTTGCATCTTTCATTCGTTGAATCGCCTGGAACGTTTTCCCGGTATTAGTTTCCCCAACATGTAAAACATATTGAATATTTCGACCTGCTGGCGGATTGTATTCTCTCCCAAAAATATCCTCCACCATCCGTGCTTCTTCCTCTTTGCGACGCTTTATCTCCTCCAGCTCTTCAACTATTCTTCGTTCTCTTTCCGAAAGATCTGTTTCATAGATTTTCTGATGAGTTTCAACATCAAACGGTGTATCAATTAGTTTCATTAAATCAGTAACAAATTCTTCAAGTAAATCTGCAAAGAATTCATTTGCAAGATCCAAAAATAAATCAAATGCAATTTCTTTTATAAAATTGTCTGGCAAATCCTCATGAAATGTTTCTCGATATTCATCAAAAAGATGTGGGGAAAGGCGTTCCTTAATCCAATTAGGACCAAAGTCAAATAAATATCCGGAAATCAACCTCTCGTACATCTCTGTCATATCTTCTTCATACTGATATTTGTTAATAGCGATATGTGCCTCGTCATATAAGTAGTCTGAAAATGTTATTCCATCAGAAGAAAGAACAACACCTTGTTGTTCAACTTCAATTGCAAGATGTGAGCCAATTAGATATCGAACGTAAAGATAAAGCTCTTCATAATGATCACCTAGTAATTCTTCCATATAGAATTCAACTTTTTGCATAAGCTTTCGCGTTTTTTCACTATGCTCATGCATTTTTATTCGTGCTTCAAATAATTCCCTGGCTTGCTTATATTTTTCTCTCCACACATCCTCATGGTTCAAAAACATGTCGTCAAGCCAATCTAAAACATTAAATGGGGTTACATTTCTTATTTCATTTCGAAACATTTGATTAACTAATTTTTTACTAACCCCTTCCAAATCAAAGCCCGTTTCTAGTAGAAATTCTCTTTTTTCTGTATTTGAGGCATGGCTTGATGCTGCATTTAACCAGGAATTTAGCCAAATTTGATCAATATATTCTCCTCTTTCTCTTACATATTGCTCATACGTTGGCAAGTTTTCCTTTTCTTCAAGATATCGATCTATATCCTCTAAAACCTTTGACTTTGTTCGGTCAGTGGCTAACGCATAATATTCTTCTAATAGTTCACCCATGAACGTACTCCTTTACCACTTTGGTTATTCTTTAGTTTCTATTATTTATATGGAAACATGTATCTTTCATTGTAGTTCATGTGAAGTTGGAAGTGTTAATATTATGTATTTTTAATGATTTTAGGAAATAAAAAAGAGCTGCACTGAGCTCTATTGAAGTAATTCATCTAATATTTTGACATGCTGACGATCTCGATCTAAAATATTTTCAATTAAGTGTCTGCTTTCTTCATCTAAATCGCCTCTAACAATTTCTTCTGACATACCAATTCCGTATTCATTTTCTCCTTTTCGAGCACTTTTAATCATTCCTTCAGTTGTATCAGGCAACCTGAATTCGCTTAGAAAACCTTGAACAGAACCGACTACCCCTTCACTATCAACAGGAGTGCCACCTAAATTTTGAATTCGTTCTGCCACTTGAAGAGCGTGCTGCTTATGTTCTTGCTGCATCATTTGAAATTGCTTTTTTACAGTTTCATCTTCTAGCTTTTCAATAAAACGTTCATATGCTCGAATTCCCATATATTGTCCCTGAAGAAACTCATTTAATGTGTTGATAACCGTCTGATTATTTTCCAAAATAATATGCCTCCTTTCATAAAGGACAGAAGTTGAAAAAGGATAGAAGTTTTTTATCTCTTTTGACTATCAACTTTCCTCCCAACATATTCTTCCTTTACAAACTGAAATCCATACAACAGCAAGGCTTTAAACGTAAATATGGACAACAATTTCAATCTAGATAACCGAACCAAGGAAGCAACGCCCAACTTCTGAAACCAATTAACTAAAGGATAAGAAAACAAAGCATCAATTAAAAGGTTTAGTAACATATATGTGTAAAACTTCCCATATGTAAATTTTAGAATCCACATTGAACCAACTATAAAAGGTCCCCATATTAATGGTGTTTCACCTCTGAATTTTGGAAAAAGCTTATCATAAAACCACCACCATCTTCTTTTTTCAGCAATATAGCTTTCCAATCTAACTACTAGTGAAATAAAAATGCTCCCGGGTATAAAACGTTTAAATTCCCTTTTATCCATAAGATAAATAGAAAACCATGGAAAAATCATCATAATGAGCAACAATAATCTCGAATTTTTTATCAATAACTTAACCTCCTTGTTAAGAGTGTCTTTTTCCAACAATAGTCACTCTTGTTATTATGTCAAAACGAATAAGGAATCTTACATAAAAAGGAAAAAAATCTCGTTTCCGATTTGGAAAAGAGATTTTTCACACCTTATTTTTTTACAGATTCAACTAGTTTAATAAGGACTTCTCCTTGATCATTTGTGAAGGCTTTACTTTTTTGAGCTTCTACTTCATTGATAAAAGCATCAAGTTGCCCATCTCTAGCATTCATTTGACCATTTTCAGCAGATTTCTTAGCTGCTTCGAGTTTCTTTATAAACGATCCTGCTGCTTTTTCCCCGTCACCATTTTCAGTTAAGAATTGTTTTATTAAATTGGCCAAACGATCATAATCTACAATGATCTGAATGGTAATCGTTTTGTTATTTTCATTGCCAGCTTTGTCTTTAGCCTCAGCTGTAATCGCTTGAACACCAACACCAAGTTCATAAGCTGGCTGTGAAATGTCTTCACATGTAGATGATTCTAAACCAGATAAAGAATCTTCAGCTTGGCATGTTAGGTAGATGACCTCATCAATGCCAATTTCTGTTCCATCCTCAAGATTAAATTCAATTTCTGGTCCTGTCTTATCAATGTTTACCTTTAATTCTTTTTTTATTTCAACATTACCTGCTGTATCCTCACTCCAGTAATGGAGAACATGTTTTCCTTCATCCTCAAGACTTATGGAAGTTCCGGATTGTACATCACCATTATTAATTGAATAGTAAGTCGCTTCGATATCTGATTCACTGTCAACTGAAGAAAACTTCACTTTTACAGTATTTTTGTACCAGTCATTTCGTGCTTCTCCATCGATTTCATAATATGTTTCAGGTGCTGTTTCATCAGGATATTGTGCTGATACCAAATAAATATTTGGTGTTGGCGGCTCCTCCATGCCCTCACCAATAAAAAAGCTAGGATGAGGTGGTTGATTATATCCAACATTTTGCCATGCTATTGCAGTACGATATTGCGGATCGTGCATAAGTGTATAGATTTTATGTTTGGTTACATCTGTTGTCATATAGACGCGCAATGCACTACTATCTTCCGTTCTCCATATTGCTTCCTCTCTCCAGTCTCCAAGTAAATCTGCTTGTAATGCTGGAGTACCTTTTGTTGAGTTATTTGAGAACGTGCCATCAGCAACTAGGATCTCTTTTAGTGTTTTGCTCTTATAGTCCCACTTAGCAATCGTGCCTGTACCGACACCTTTGTTGGCATCCCATTTATGATCTAACAATTCTCGTAGTAAATCTCCATCCCACCAAATACCGAAATTTGAAGAAGGGATATTGTCCGATATTTTTTCTCCACTTGCTGAGTGTAATCCCCCAATCGAGCTATTCCACTCACCTGAGATTGCCCAAGCTTCTGCACCATCATAGTTCGGGTCGATGTCCGCTGTCATTCCTCTTCCTGTATCTTGGCCTGTTTTAACACCCCATATAACTTCGCCAGTTTCGGCATCTCTCAGATCGTATCCATACTCAGCGTCTTTATGTTCTTGAACAGAGAATATCTCTAATCCTTCCCGATTGGGATTTAAATCCCCTACATGCAAGGCATCACCATGACCTAATCCTGTATTGTAAAGTCCAGATCCATCATCATCAATTGTCATCTGTCCATAAACAATTTCATCTTTTCCATCATGGTCGACATCCGCTACACTTAGGCTATGATATCCTTGACCAGCCCAGTCGCTATAACCGTCATTGTTTGTATCAAATGTCCATTGTTTTGTTAGTTTACCTTCTTTAAAGCTATAAGCGCTAACAACTGTTCTTGTATAATAACCACGTGCCATAATTAAGCTTGGTGTTTCTCCATCCAGATAAGCAACACCGGCTAGAAAACGGTCCACACGGTTACCGTATCCATCTCCCCATGAAGAAACATCACCTCTTGGGGGAGTATAGTCTGTTGTGACAAGCTCCTTCCCTGTTTCCCCTTCAAAGATCGTTAAATATTCGGAACCTTGTAACACGTATCCTGTTGAATTTCTGTGATCCGCATCTCCTTTTCCTATGATTGTTCCTTTACCATCCTTTGTGCCATCTGCTGTTTTCATCGCTATTTCTGATTTACCATCCCCATCAAAATCATACACGATAAATTGGGTATAGTGAGCTCCAGCACGAATGTTTTTACCTAAATCGATTCTCCACAATCTCGTACCATCTAATTTGTATGCATCAATATAGACATTCCCTGTATAGCCAGCATGCGAGTTATCCTTTGAATTAGATGGGTCCCATTTAAGAATAATTTCGTACTCCCCGTCCCCATCTAGATCCCCAACACTTGCATCATTTGCAGAATATGTGTAAGGATCTCCTAATGGTGTAACTCCACCTTTTGGCTTTTGAAGTGGAATATCAAAATAGTTGTTGGCAATGACAGATGTCTGTGCTTTCTGTTTCTTCTCTTTTCCATCTATGATAGCACGAAGCTCATACACATCGTCTGCTTTTCCTTTTGAATCTACAAAATTAGTACTCGTTGAAATTGGACTTGAATTGATTTTTTCATTATTCCGGTAAAGATTAAATGACACATCTTTCGGATCTGTCCCTAATAGCCTCCATCCTACATAAACACCGTCATCTGTCTTCATCGCCACAAGACCTCGATCAAGTGTTTCCATTTGCTTTTTCAATACAGTTACAGCAGGTGTTTCAAGGCTAGTTGAAAGCTCTGATATCCCCCCTGCACTTACAGCAGCAACTTTATAGTAATACTTAATCGTTGTTAAAACGGTTTCATCTTTGTAGTTTGGCTTGTTTGTTTTACCAATAAACTGATATTCCCCATCCTTCTTTGTTGCTCTGTACACATTGTACGTTTTAACTCCCTCTATATTGACCCAGCTAAAAGATACGTCATTTTTGTTAACTTCCCCAAGTTTTAATTTTTTTGGTGCAGAAGGTACTGGAACAGACGAATCAATCATCGAAACCGTCAAAGGAATGGAAGGAACCGTTTCAACATTTGCACGATCAACCGTAGTCGCTGTATACTCATATTCCATTCCAACATCAATACTAGTATCTGTATAAGAATTCGTTGTGGTACTATCAATTAACTCATTATTATTTGTCCCTGAGACTTTACGATAAATATTATATTTCACCGCATCATCTACCGCTTTCCAGGAAAGCAGCACTGAAGGATTTTCCGGATCGATATTCACTTGGTCAGCCCTTAGCTCTGAAGGTGCCAGTAAAATAGGTGTGAGTTCAAGACCATTGGCAATACCTGTTGAACCTTTAAAGTTTACGTTCATTTGACCGTCCTTAACAGATACATCTGAAAAGACCTTAGATGTATAGTTGCGACTTGAAGCATTTACAGGTCCTAGATCCTTTCCTTCAATCGATACATCTGTTCTCGCACTACCAAGAAAATCAGCAACATGTACTTTTACGGCATATAAACCATTCGGTACATCTACTTGAAATTCCCAGCCTACATTAAAATACCCAAGCCAGTCACGTGTTACATCTCTTAGAGGTGTATTACCGTCACCACGGTCACGAGTAATCATTCCTGTATTATCCTTTATTCCGTATCCTCTTTCTTTTGTATAAACAGTGTTTAAATCAACATTTGTATACCCTTCTGCAACAGGGCTACCTACTGGACCAAAATCAAACTTAAGATTTGCTTCTTTTGTTTTGATCACAACAATATCTGATTGCTCAGATTCTCCTTTTCCATTAACAGCAGTTACAACCACATCATAAGATTGTCCTTCTTCCATACCCATTAAACTAATTCTAGAAATAGTGGAAGTTCCTACTAATGTATAATCATCTTCAGTTGAAGTTGAGAGCTTTCGATAAATTTTATAAATATCTGTATTTTCAACTTTATCCCACGTTAATACAGCTCCGGCATTACTGATACTGCTGGCCGTAACACCTGTTGGCTTGTCCGGTACATTTGCTGGTGGTTCTATATCTGTTACATAAGAAGCTAATGAGCTATCTAACTCTTTTATCCCGCTTGATAATAAACGCGCAATCTGAATGGCACCATACTCTTGGAAATGAGTATCATCTTGAGAGCCATTTGGGAAAGAGGAATAAATGCCTGGTTCCGTATGAAGGAAAACAGCTTTCGTCCCTACAGGACCAATAGTGTTATAGTATTCACGACTTAATGTACTTAAATCAACCAATTTAACCTCTAGTTCTTCTGCTACCTCTTTCATTCCTTGAACATATTCAGGGAAGCTAACATTAAATATTCCTGTTTCAGGATTAAAATCACGCCGTCCAACAGGTGTAACTAAAATTGGCTCAGCACCACGTTGTCTAGCACCATTGATATATGTTTTTAAATAATTTTTATAATCTGGTACAGAAGCATATCGCTCTGGTCTACTAATCGTTGCATCATTATGACCAAATTGAATAAGGAAAAAATCGCCTGGACGTATTTCAGTCAGAATATTATCTAATCGACCTTCAAAAATAAAAGACTTAGAGCTTCTTCCACCAATCGCATGATTATCAAATATAATCGATTCATTAAAAAAACGAGGAATCATTTGTCCCCAGCCTGCTTCTGGCTTCCAATATTCATCATATGTTTGAACAGTTGAATCACCGGCAATATAAACTGTTGGTGTCTCACCTGGAGCACGCTCTGCTAATTGTGTAATAATAAGTCCATTAATCTTTGGAGTTGATCCAGTAAATTCAAACGTTAGTTGTCCGTCTACCAATGCTATAGAAAAAGTTCGTTCAATATATTGCCTTGAAGATACATTCGTATCTTGAACCTTTTGAATCGTTTCAGCAACGACCCCTACATTTGTAGTTTCTTTTGCAACTCCTGCAATTACTGTTACTGAATAATCTCCATTTGGCAAATCAACTAGAAAGCTAGTTTCTTTTGCCAAAATAGAATCTGATTTTAACGCATCTGTTGTACCTTGGTCTGTAGCTTCAGCTTTAGAAGGATCCTGAAAGCCATATCCTCTATCCTCACTATAAGCAGAGTCTGGTGAAACTTGGTCAAATCCCTCTTCTACAGCACTAGAGGAAGAACCAAAGTCAAACTTCTTTGTTATTAAACTCTCCTCAGCCTTTACATCTAGAGAATAAAATGGAATACTACCTGCAAATATCAAAACACTTAAGAAAACGGCAAATATTTTTTGGCCTTTTCTTTTCATAGGTTTACTACCTCTCCTTCTCGAAAATAGTCACCATATGTATGATCTTGATGAAAGCCTTCCTCCTTTCGATCTGCATTGAAAACCCTTACAAATTTAAATGATAATATTTGTCAGAATTTTTAGATATATAATTTTCAGACATAAACGTTTAAAAAACCGATATTTGCTTGAAATACACGATTTTTTATAAATAATGATTAGAAAAACTTGGCTTGTCTCCAAGTCTTAATTGCGAAAACCTCAGCTTTTCTTATACTATCCTCCATTAAATTTTTATACGCTGATCGTATAAAAAACCCCCTCTACTAGAGCGGGGGTTCACATCCTTAAATATTTAATAAAGCTAATTGATCCTTTGATTCTATTTCAGCAACCATTTTTGTCCAGGATTCAGGTTTATTAGGTAATACAGTATAATAACGGATTAAAAATTCCGCTACTAAATCTGCTTGGATTTCCGACTTATTTTCATTCATTGGGAGGAAACAAAGGTCAAGACCTGTAACAGCTTCACCATCATTATTCCATGATGGGTGGACATAATCGATGTCG
This sequence comes from Metabacillus sp., assembly GCA_035645575.1. Lineage (GTDB taxonomy): Bacteria > Bacillota > Bacilli > Bacillales > Bacillaceae > Metabacillus. Next base: position 20 of record DASQMK010000276.1, on the reverse strand, counting down.
ATTTTTTTGTATCCCAAGTG
>DASQMK010000275.1:0-5521 GCA_035645575.1 Metabacillus sp. | reverse complement strand
ATTTAAATTAATCTTAGAACTTCCCTCTACAGACATTTTATCCTCCTTCATGTATATGTTAAATTCTGGTGCAATTCCTACCTATAGAATAAAGTTTACAAATGGCTTGACTTCATTTGGTCCCCATTATTGTAATAGTTTAGAAAAATAGCTATTTTAAACCTTATACTGCTTGATCCTCTATGTCAGCGTCTTCTTTAAAGCTTTGTTCTAATCCTTCTCTTACATAAGCATCATGCTTCATAATCCATACTTTCATCAGAATTGTATACACAAGTGCTGCAGGAATAATCCCTAATAGCCAAGAGAGGTCAACATTAATAAATGAAAAGCAAGTACCAATCAATATGGCAATTATTGCTGCTGGGTTCCAGCCTTTGAATGTTGAAAATAAGCTTTTCACTTCATAAAGCTTTGTCACATGATAATTTCCTCTGTGTACGAAATAGAAATCCGCAACCATTACCGCAAAGATAGGACCTAAAAATGCAGAAACGATTGAAATAAATGTTAAAAACGTTGAATCTGTCATAATCCACCATGGACACGTGAAAACTCCTAATATTCCGACAATTACACATGCTTTTTCCCATGAAATTTTAAAAATGTCCATCGCTACAAGAACCGGTGGCATAATATTGGCGACTAGATTTGTTGTAATTTGAGCAATCGCGATAAATAATAAGATGACAATACTTGCAAACAAGCTAGATATATGACCAGAGATGATATCAACTGGATTCCAAATTCCAACTGCTGCTGCCCCAAGTATCCCGACAAATGGTAGCAAAATCATCGGTGGAACGATTCCAACGATATGAGATCCAATAAACGTACCCGCTGAAGCTTTACGGGGAAAATAACGTGTATAATCTGACACATTCAAGAGTAAAGCAGAGAATTGCCCAATCAATACAGCCATTGCAAGCCAAAAAGGTATACCCCAAGATCCTTCAATATTCGCTGTTTGACTTACTTCAAAACCAAACGTAGATAAAAATAAGAAAATTAAATAAACAACACCTAACATGATGACAACGGAACCCACAACTTCAATCCACTTAATCGATTTAATACCTTTTGCGGATAAATAGATTTGTAAAGCTTGAAAAGCAAAAAACCATACCCACACATTACTGAACCCAATGATATCCATGAAAATTTGATTGAGAGCTTGTGCCCCAAGCCAGCTCTGGACTCCATACCAGAACAAAGCAGGTACTGCACGCATTAACGCGGGAATTTTTGACCCCCTTGGTCCGAATGAGGATCTAAGTTGAACGACCATCGGAATCCCATGCTTCCATCCAACTCTTCCATTTAATGCAAATAATAATGCAGCTAAAATGTTTGCCAGGATTAATGCAAGAAAGGCCTGTGTTAAATTCAGTTTTCCAAAAGGTGGAATTAAGCTTGAACCTAACATAAAGGATCCAACCATTACCGCGTCTCCCCACCACATTGCAACATAAGCTTTTGGACCAAGAATTCTATTTTTTTCACTTAAGATTGGTTTTAAATCGTAATTATTCTCCATAGTGTCTCCTTTTATATAAACTCTTTGTAGATTACATAACACTAATTGTCAATAAACATAACATACATATAGTTTAATAGAGAGGCTCTCATAAATCATTAGAAGAATTGTTATATTTTCCATTTTCTTTTGTGCAATCTAACTAATTTTATTGACATTAAACTCAACTTATTGATAAAAAACCTCACATAAGAATTCTCAACTTCTTTCTTCAGTATAAAAAAGAGCAGTGTCCAAATTATTGAACAAACTGCTCTTTTCTCCATTTTTTATGAACAAACAGAATTTCTTAATTTCCCTATCTCTTCAATCACACAATCTACTACATCATCATTACGAATCACCACAGAACCTGGAGTCCCTGTCATAATAACGTCACCTGGGTGAAGTGTCATAATTTGGGAGAAAAACGAAACGATCCACCAAGGTTGATACATCATATTCAACACAACATTACGATGATGAACCTCACCGTTTAGAACAGTCTCTACAGAAATTCGCTTCACATCCTTAACCTCATCTAATGTTGTAAGATAAGGACCAAAACTAAAAAATGTATCAAAGCTTTTCGATCTCTGTAAAAAACGGGGATTTTTCGCATGGATATCCTTCGCGGTCATGTCTAACGAAGTGGTAAACCCAGCAACCACAGCAGGAACATCAACTTCCTGTACATTCTTACATGTTTTCCCAATGATAATAGCAAGCTCAGCTTCCGCTGTAACTTTCGTTGATTGCAAAGGTAATGTTATCACGTCATCCGGACCTATTAAACTACTGTTTGGCTTCATAAAAATAACCGGTTCCTCTTCAGGCGGTTTTCCAGACAATTCAATCGCCTTTTCCATATAGTTCATCCCAACTCCCCAAATTTTATCCGGGTGACGGTATAGCGGAGCAAATGATACATTTTCTAACGCCATTTGGTTTATGTCTTTTATTCCTTTATTTCCTTCTTGCTTATACCAGCTATTGATTTGAGGTAATTGATCATTCTGAAGAATTGAAAAAAGATCTTCACTCCAATTTTCACCAACAACCTTATTTATATCTTTTATTAATATTATTTTTTGATCAATTAAGATAGCTGCTAATTCCTTACCGCCTGATTTAACGGTTGTTAGCTTCATTCCCTTTTCCTCCCAAAATCTCATTTACCCAATTCAATAACTTAAGATCTTGATGATGATTCGCGATAAACGATAATCCTATCGGCAATCCATCTACTTCAGCAAGAGGGAGTGTGACTTGCGGAACCCCTGCCAGACCGGCTATACAGGAGAGTTGCATTGTTTTAGCACGATACTGCTCCGCTTTATCACCTCGCAAATGCAATAAAGGCGCTGGCCCAGGCGCAGTCGGGATCACAAGTATTCCATCATCCCCCAGAAGGGCTGTTATAGATTCTCGGACCTCCACTCGTAAATCCTCTTGCTCTGAGCTTTCAGGACGCTTCAATGTACTCGTCCATTGAAACCTTTCAGTAATACCTGGACCAAAGGAAGGATTTTCTTTTTGTATCCATTCGCCATGTTCCTCCCAAATTTCTAATCCTTGTAAAACACGAAATGCACTTGACCATTTATCCAAACCTTCCTCTGATAACACAACCCATTCCCGCTGAGAAATTTCTTTGATCATAGAAGCTGCACTTAGTAACTCTTCTTTACATCGCTCATCTAGAAGTCCCCAAGCATCAACACTAAAAAAAACTTGTTTAAATGGCCCCTTTTTTTCTTGGCCATCAATCAAAACCTTTCCAATTCGGTATAATAACTCCGGATTTTTCGTCATCCATCCAACTGTATCAAAACTTTTTGCTAACGGGATTACCCCCTCAATCGAAACAACACCATGTGTTGGACGAAACCCATAAATCCCACAATAGGATGAAGGGATTCTTACAGAACCACCTGTATCTGTACCTAAAGCAAAGTCTGTTATTCCAGCAGATACAGCAACCGCTGATCCACTCGAAGATCCACCTGGTATGCGATCAGGAGCTTTTGGGTTAACCGGTGTTCCATAATGAGCATTCTCACCATTTAGGCTATACATGATTTCATCTGTATGTGTTGTCCCTTTCATTTTCGCCCCCTGACTAAGTAGTCTTTCAATAACAGGAGCATGACGAAATGATTTTTCATGAGTTTTAAGCCAATCAGGATTCCCAGCTCCACTTTTATATCCTTCAATTGAAAATACATCCTTTACAGCAAACACTGAACCATCTAATAAACCAGACCCTGTTGATTCAAACGAAACCTCTTCCTCCACAAATGCATTTAAGTGATGATGCATCAACCATCCTCCTCTAGCTCTGAAATAATTTAGAAAAAACCGGATTGCTACCAAGCACAAATTACGAAAACCTTACTTCCTGATAGTAAAACAAAAACCCCGTAAATTCGGGGCTATTTTGTCATGACATGAACAGATTCATATACATCAAGTGCAGCTTGCAGCCCTTTACCAAGTTTTAAGTGTGCTCCATGACGGAATAATACACCTTCTAAGGCTGACAAAACAAATAATACATTTTCTTTCCGACAACTATATCCCATCGTCCCAATTCGCCAAATCTTCCCGTGCAGAGGTCCAAACGAACTCGCAATTTCAATCCCAAATTGTTCGAGCAGCATTTTTCTAACAGACTCTCCATCAACTCCATTTGGTATTTTAATACATGTTACCATCGGAAGCTTACAATCTGTATCATTGAACAATTCTAATCCCATCGCCTTAATACCTTCTACAAGTGCTTTTTCATGAAGCTGATGACGGCGAAAACGTACTTGCAGACCTTCTTGCAGGACAATCCGTACACCTTCTCGCAGTGCATACAGCATTGAGGTTGCTTCCGTATGATGATTCAATCTTCTAGGTCCCCAATAATCCTGCAGCTGACTTAAATCAAAATAATTACTTCTAATCGGCTGACCTGCACCAATACGATCCTCATCTGTCGCAATCCCTTTTTCAACTTTTTTTCTAGATAAAAGTATCTGTTCAATCCGCTCATTATACGTAATAGGAGCCATACCCGAAGGAACAGATAAGCATTTTTGGGTACCGCCGATCACTGCATCAAGCTGCCATTCATCTACTTTCACATCCGTACCTCCGATTGTTGCAACAGCATCGACGATACACAGGACGTCTAATTTTCGACAAGCAGGCCCGATTTGATCGAGAGGCTGCATACATCCAGTAGATGTTTCTCCGTGGACAATGGCGAGAACCTTAGGCTTTACTCTTTTTACTTCACTAATAATTTCTTGCTGATTGAAAACCTCTCCCCATTCACAATGAATCGTATGAATTTCAGCTCCATTTCGCTCAGCAATTTCGGTAAGTAGATGTCCAAATCTCCCGAAGATCGGAATAAGCACTTTATCTCCAGGCTCGATCACACTACTTAATACCGCTTCAATGCCAGAACGTGATGTTCCATCAATCGGAAATGCCCATTTGTTTTTCGTTTGAAAAACCTCTCGAAGCATTTCCATTGTTTCATTCATCATTTCTGTAAAAGCCGGATCAAACTGCCCAAGGATTGGCGTACTCATTGCACGCAGCACTCTTGGATCAACCTCAACGGGGCCTGGTGTCATAATTGTTCGTAATGGGGCATTTATTTCTTGATAAACTGTCACCTTTCTCCCTCCTAATACGCTAATTCATATAATACTTTTATCAGCGTTTGTATACCTTTCTCTAAATCTTCTGTTCTTGTAAACTCCAATGGCGAGTGGCTGATTCCATTTTTACTAGGTACAAACAACAGTAAGGTTGGTATATATTGACCAAAAACCTGAGAATCATGACCAGCACCACTTGTCATTTTTTTATATGGTATATTCTCTTTTTCTAAAATAACTTCCGATAATTCATTTAAGTTTTCACACATTTTTACAGGTTTTTCATTCATCCAATTATTGATTGTTAAGCTTGTTTGCAACTTACACGCTATTAATTCAAGCT
>DASQMK010000274.1:0-2380 GCA_035645575.1 Metabacillus sp. | reverse complement strand
ATATCCTAGTAAAATATGCGCAATTAATTCTTCGTGTTTGGTCAGTTCCTTCATCTTAATCGTAGATAAAGTAATTTTGTCGAACTCTGCCGTACCATTGTTAAATTGTACATTTAAATCATGGATAACATGGTCGTTAATTGTTTCTTTCTCCACCAAACTATCAATATACATGATGGCGATTTTGAACCTATCACCACCAAGATATCTAATGGAGAAGTCAGATTTATCACCAAATATTTCGGTGTATCTCTTAATATTATCATCTAGGCTATACAGAATCGCATGTTGTTGGTCCTCAACGTCTTTGTGGTCTTTCGATTGCATATTTTTCTCCCAAATCCTAACCATTATTTTTCCGCCCCTTTTTTATTTCTAGTTGTCTTCTTAAACTGGCTGACAATAAGTAAAAAAAGAGGGAGGATAAATCCAACAAATGTTGAGTAATAAGGATAGTCATATTTTAAAAAGCGATAAATTCCTATCAAATCTTCACTATTTATCATGGATACTATCGTGAGAAGTGCTGCTATAGGAACAACTAAAATATTTTTATCCTTAAGCTTAAATAACTCTGCTAACCCGAGTACAATGGCATAAAGAAATAAGGAAATTTTAGAATAGGATCCTAGTGACCAAAGGAGAATCCCTAAGATATCCAATCTTTGTAATGATCCTATTTCAATGTCCCTTAAAATTAGGAAAGTAGGAAAATATAGCCCCTGTGCTCTTTCTTCCCCGTATATGGCAACAACGCCTGTAATCGGCCCTAAAAACATAATAATAAGTATAATCATTGAAATAATGGAGTACCTTTTAAGTTGTTTTGTGTCATTGACAAAAGGAAAGATCATACTTAATACAAATATAGAGCTGAATAAAGAGATAATCGGTAAAGCTCCATCCATAACGGGGCCAATTCCGTCTTCTAGAATAGGAAGAAAATTGCGATAATCCTTATCCTTATGTGTAAGGAATGATGCCAAAATGCCAATGGGAATCAACGACAGAAGAATAGCCTGATTCGTCCTAGCAATGACTTCCAGTCCATACCTAACTGAAAAACCAGCAAGTATTAATATCGCAATAAAATAAACAATAATCGGTGTTCGCGGTGTAACCGCAGCAGTATAAAATTCACCAAATCCTCTAACTGATAAACTTGCATCATGAAGGAAATAGATTAAAAAAATGATGACAACTAATTTCCCTAACCATTTTCCTAATATAAGTTGACAATATTCAACAAGTGTACAACCCGGATAACGCTGTGATAATAATGCAACTGTTATACCAATGAGGATGGCAGGTATAAGTGTAAGTAATAAAGATATCCATCCATCCCTACCAGCATGGCCAATCACGACAGGAATAAATAATAGATGGCCAGTAACAGTAATACTTGAAATTCCTAGCATTAAGGCTTGTATTTTAGTAATTTTGATTTTTTCCATGAAGACACCTCAATACCCCGCGTAGTTAATAAAGGTAGTTATTTGCATTAACCAACTTTATTAGTCATCACATCGTTCTAAAATAAGTTAAATAACCTCATTAAAAATCTACGCCGATATTTCCCCTCTTGATTTCTTCCTTATTTTGTCTAGTGGAAAGGGGAATATACTTTGTTTAACAAAAAGTTATGGTTCATCTTAGAGAGGGTAATGAGTGATCCTTTCTTGTTTTACGAAACTATGATTCTAAGGGCATAGTTTGAGTAGACCGAGAGAAGCTATTGCTGTTGTTAGAGAAAAAATAGAATAAATAAATAATTTGGTGGACAATTTAAAAAAGGAATAATCTCATTGAAAGGAAATTATATACAATGGATATCAATAGGATAAGTTCTGCGGAAATTACAAATTTATGGGTTCATTTTCTTAGGGAAACAATGGCAGTTTGTATAAGCAAATATGTATTAAAATGTGCAAAAGATCCTGATATCATATCTACTTTTGAGTTTGCCTTAAATTTATCAAATCGCCATATTCAAGTACTTAAAAAGCTGTTTACCGAAGAAAACTTCCCTATTCCGAACGGTTTCACTGATGAAGATGTAAATTTGAATGCCCCGCCATTATTTACTGATAACTTTTGGTTAACCTATATTTACGCGATGTCAATGCATGGATCGTCATTGTATAGTCTTGCATTTAATTCTTCATCGAGGAAAGATTTAAGAGATTTTTATTACCAATGCGTGAACGATTCTATGGACACATACAATATGGCTATTGATATTCTTATTTCAAAGGGATTATACGAAAAATCACCCTATTTCACTACTCCGCTACAAGTTGAATACATAACAAATATAAGCTATGTAACGGATGTTTTTGGAAAACAAAGACCTTTAAATACAATAGAAGGTGGAAATATA
>DASQMK010000273.1:0-9346 GCA_035645575.1 Metabacillus sp. | reverse complement strand
TAGCTCCTCAGAACTGACTTTTCCTTGTAAAAGCTTAACGATAAAAAACTGCTTTAATTGAGAAATTTGACCTTGTACCTTCTGTTCCAACTGAACATTACGGTCTAATAAATGATGAATTTGATGTTCTATTAAGTCAAACTCGTTTTGATGCTCGATGTCAGGATTATGTTGAAATTTACTTGAAATCAAATTTTGTAACCGAAGAATTGGCCGGTAAATTCGATTAGAGCCTACGAATGAAATACATAATGATAAGATCAGTAAAATAGTACAAATAAGAAAAGTAAACCAACCAATTGAACTTGATTGCTTATTTAAATCTTTTATTTTTATGAGTGAAAGATACGTCCAATTATTATAATCAGACTTTCTAAATGTAATTTTGTAAACGGTTTCATCAATATCTATATTAAATTGCCCGGATTGGGACGCCGTGCTCTGCAGCTTTTGAATTAAGTCATGATTGGAGAAGTCTTTTCCAATATTCTCGGGTGTACTATGTCCAACAACCTGGAATTTTTCATTTAAAATAACAGTTTCCTCTAGATCAAGATTTTGCGAAGTAATAGTTGAAAACTCGCAAATAGGTATAACAGCGACTGCAACTCCGGTTTTCGTTACATTATTTAATGGCAGTTGTTTAACTAAATTCATGTGGTAGTTACAGGAGTCGTTAGTTTCTGAATCAAGTAAAAGCTTGTTTGTCTTATCCATTATCCAGGTTGACTTCGTTGGTAACGATAGGTATTGACTGTTAATATCATTCGCTTGTTCAGTATTAAGCCTTTGAAGTCCATCATTATTGATAATCCAATTTTGTTTAAGGCTGATTAACAGTATATCACTCAATCCCGTATCATACGTTTGGAGGTGACTTAATTCTTCTCTTACTTGATTGTATATTTGAAATTGATTGGGATGTAATGGTTGCTCTAAGGTGTTTGTAAGTTGAGAGGAAGTAACATAATTTGTAAAAGAGTGATCGACAGTCTTTAATATTTGTTCAATGTTCATTTGAACTTGATAAATACTTTGTTGTTTTTCTTTTGCGACATTTGATTGAATAATTTCGGAAGATTTTAAGTATGAAAATAATCCAACAATAATAACAGGAACAGTTGCTAAAATGATGATAAAGGTAATTAAGCGAAAATAATAGTTAGTTGATCTTTTTTTCATAAGAGCCCCCTGTCATATGAGTTTTTTTAGATTAGCAATACACTAGTTTTATTATATATGAAGATAGGAGGAATTGGATATAATCATTATCTTATATCATGTTCAATAGATCATTTTTTTGTTAAAAAGACTAGAGTTATAGCATGGTTTCATCGAACTGTCTTGATGATTATAGATGTCATGGCAGTAATCATGTACCTTAAGATTTAATAGGGTAGAAAAGGAGGAGCGACATCATTCTTGTTGAACAACACCATGTTCAAGAAAAAAATGTCATCGCTTACATAAGGCTGATCCAGTGGTTTGGTTTATACAAGAGGAAATGAGAGGAGAAATAAGGATGAAAGAAAATGTGAAAGTGAAAAACCCTCTTTACTGGGCTAGTAAATTGACTGAAACTTTAATGAAAAAATATAGTCCTAATGAACTTCCTCCAGCAGGAAGATGGCATTATCACCAAGGTGTTTTCCTATGTGGAGTAATGAGTTTATGGGAAAAGACCTGGGATGAAAAGTATTATCAATACTACAAAGAGTATGTCGATCAAATAATCGATAACAATGGTAATTTCTATTTTAGAAGAGATGAATTAGATTCGATTCAAGCGGGATTACTGTTATTTTCTCTTTATAAAGATACAGGTAATAAAAAATATAAGCTTGCAGCTCAGAAACTTAGAAGCTTGTTTAACACATTAAACACTACTAGTGAAGGTGGTTTTTGGCATAAAGATAAATACCCATATCAAATGTGGCTAGACGGTTTATATATGGGAGGACCCTTTGCTTTATATTATGCGAATGAATTCAATGAACCAGAGTTAATTGACATGGTTATTTATCAAGAACAGCTTATGAGAAGACATACAAAGGATGTAAAGACTGGACTGTACTATCATGGGTGGGATGAAAAAGGTGAAATGCCATGGGTTAATCCAGAAACGAATGCTGCACAAGAAATTTGGGGACGATCTTTAGGTTGGTATGGTTTAGCCATTGTTAACATGATTGACTTATTACCTGCCGATCATCCTATACGGATTGAATGGATTGGTGTCATTCAAGATTTGGTCGTAGCTTTATCTAAATTTCAGGATGAGAAAACTGGGCTTTGGTATCAGGTGGTTGATAAGGGAGAAAGAGAAGATAACTGGTTGGAAGCATCTGCATCAAGTTTATTCATATACACAATTGCTAAAGCTGTAACAAAAAAGTATGTCGATCATAAGTATTCCAAAGTTGCTTGGAAAGGTTTTAACGGTCTTCTTGAACATAAAATAATAGAAACAGATGATTCAGTCATAATCAAAGACATTTGTATTGGAACATCAATTGGTGTTTATGACTATTACGTCACTCGGGAACGAAGTGAAAATGACTTACATGGTGCAGGTGCTTTTATTATGGCATGTTTGGCCATGGATCAGTTAGATTCATAGAAGGAAAGAGGTAGAGTAAGAGATTTTTACTAATAAAGGTGAGGTGTGGGGAAATTGAGAAAATATGCGATATGTGGCTTGAGTAACAGAGCGTTAAAAATGTTTATTGGACCATTACTAAATGAATTCTCTGCTAACAATCAAGTTGTTGCATTGCTGGATTTTGATGATACTAGATTTATCAATTGTAAGCAAGAATATCCACAATTAAGTGCGGTAAATACTTATAGACCAAATGAATTTCAACAGATGATAAATGAAACGAAGCCCAATGTATTAATTGTTGCAAGTAGAGATGATACACATGCAGATTATATTATAAAAGGTTTAGAAAATGATTTGGATGTGATAACAGAAAAGCCAATGGTAACAACTGTCGAAGATGCAAGAAAAGTACTTAAAGCAGAAGAAAAAAGCAAAGGGAAGGTAACGGTTACATTTAACTATCGTTATAGCCCATTTCATCGTAAAATAAAAGAGCTATTGCTTGAAAATAAGGTTGGGAGAATTACATCCGTTGATTTAAATTGGTATATAGATACATACCATGGAGCAAGTTATTTCAAACGTTGGAATCGCCAACGTCAGTATTCCGGCGGGCTCTCGATCCATAAGTCTACTCACCATTTTGATTTGGTCAATTGGTGGTTAGATCAAAATCCAGTTGAAGTGTTTGCATTTGGAGCATTAAATTATTATGGGCCAGAAGGGGAAATGAACCCTTTAAAAGAAGAGAATAATCGATTCTGCGGCACATGTCATGTAAAGGACAAATGTGATTATTTTATGAGATGGAGCTCCCGTAGTGAAACAATGAATGTAGAGGATGACCATTACACGCATAATGAGATGAATGCAAAAAACTACACAAATTATCGTCCGGATGCTTGTATTTTTGACTCGGAAATTGATATAGAGGATACGTATACGGCAACAGTAAAGTATGATAAAGGTGCTTTATTGAGTTACTCCATTAATTTTTCCTTACCTTATGAAGGGTATCGCTTAGCCATAAACGGCACGAAAGGTAGAATTGAAACACAGGAATTCCATGCACCAAGTAGAGTACCTTTTCCTATACCTGAACAAACAATTGAATACTATCCGCTGTTTGGATCAAAAGAGATTATACATGTTGTCCAAACACCTGGGGGACATGGAGGAGGAGATCCCATTCTACTAGAAGATATTTTTCTAGGACCAGATCCAAGAAGAGATTATGAGATTCTAGCAGGTACTGTTGCTGGAGCTTACTCAATTGCAACTGGGGAAGCTGTATGGAGGTCAGTAAAGGAAAAAACGCCGATTCATATTGAGAGAATGTTAAAGCTACAACAAGAAGAGGTTAACACGTGATATTGATGAAGGAGGGATGACATGGGATTAGGCGGGCTTTCGGGTAACTTTTTTAAAATAAGTGAATGGATTTCAAGACTTGCATATGCAAACATCCTTTGGATTTTCTTTACCTTAGTTGGACTAATATTTTTGGGCTTTATGCCTGCAACGGTAGCTCTTTTTACTGTTATTCGCAAATGGATAAAGGGAGAAAACGATGTACCTGTGTTTTCTCTCTTTTTCAAGACGTACCGCAAAGAATTTCTAAAATCTAATAAATTGGGATTGATCTTATTTATCTTCGGCTACATTCTATACATTGATCTAGCCTTTATTCCAGCTGAAGGAATGTTCTATACTCTTGTAAGAATAGGTGTTTTAGTCATAAGCTTTTTATATATTATTGTTTTACTTTATATGTTTCCTGTATATGTTCATTATGATTGGAAAATTAGCTTGTATCTAAAATATGCTTTCATTTTGGGAGTTTCCTACCCTATTTTGACATTAGGAATGTTGGTTGGTTTAGGTATTTTATATACTATTTTAACTATAATACCTGGTATTATTCCGTTCTTCAGTGTTAGTTTGCTAGCTTTTCTAATAATGAAAATAGCCATGCTTGTTTTTTCAAAAGTCGAGAGTTTAGCAGTAAATAAACCAACAGTAGAATAAAGGCAGTAAGAGAGGTGCAATATCTAAAGGAGTGATAAGAAAATGAGAGAATTTGGTGAATGGGAATCTGCAGAACCTGGTGTTAAGCGGAAAATCTTCCAACCAGGAGAGGGAATTATGATGATGGAGGTTCGATTTGAGAAGAATGCAGAAGGATATGAGCATAGCCATGTTCATGAACAAATGAGCTATTGCCTGGAAGGAAAGCTTGCCTTTCGAATTGATGGAAAAGAAACCATTATTACGAAAGGTGAGACGATCTATATTCCAAGTAATGCAAAACATGGTGTAACGGCTTTAGAGGAGTCGGTTTTACTTGATTCATTTACTCCAATTCGAGAAGATTTACTGAAATAACCTCGAGAGATTTTTAGCTTTTAGTGCTGTTTCAAAAAAGTGAACTGAAAAGAAATAGATTTAAATGTGTTGTAAAAGGGAATGGTCCACCAAACACAACTTAACCGAATAAGTGGTGCATCATAAGACATTTTGCTATTGCAAATACGAAACAAATGAATAGATGAATAATTCTACTGATTATTAAATAAGATAAAAATATAGACATTTGCCCATCAATTAAAGTATAATAACCAATAGATCAAATTTAATATCAAAACTTCCACCGTAAAGGGGAGTAGCGTCAGGTTTAACCTGAAACAAAAGTCGTCATTACATGAACCTTGTTCATCGGCTTTGTTGGCATTTAAATTGTGCTTAGCGAGACCTTTGCCACTATGGCAAAGGTCTCTTTATTTTTTAAAATAACTATTTTTAAATCTACAAACATTTGAAAGTAGTAATCTTTATCTAGGAGGTATAAGTATGGAAATGGAATTTCTCACTGCACTTTTATCTATTATCGTGATTGATTTAGTTTTAGCTGGAGATAATGCCATCCTAATTGGATTAGCGGCAAGAAACTTGCCAAAGCACCAACAGAAAAAAGTTATCTTATGGGGTTCACTAGGAGCAATTGCGATTCGAATTGTGGCTACACTAGCAGTTGTTTGGTTATTAGAAATCCCTGGTTTACATTTAGTTGGAGGTCTGCTATTAGTTTACATCGCATACAAATTACTTGTTGATAATAATGATCATGGTGATGTTAAAGCAGGTGATAACTTTTGGGCAGCCATTCGTACCGTTATTATTGCCGATGCATTAATGGGTCTTGATAATGTCTTAGCTGTAGCTGGTGCCTCTCACGGTAACATGCTATTAGTTGTTATTGGACTATTAATCTCTGTTCCTGTAGTTATGTGGGGTAGCACATTAATTCTTAAGTGGATTGATCGGTTCCCAATTATTGTGACAATCGGTGCCGGTGTTCTTGCTTGGACAGCTTCAAAAATGATTGTTGGTGAGCACTTCTTAAGTGGGTTGTTTGAAAATGGCTTTGTGAAATATGGATTTGAAATATTCGTCATTGCAGCAGTTATTTTAACAGCTAAATATGTGCAATCTAAAGCTGCTAAGGAAGAAAAAACAGAAGAAGAAGCAGTACTTTTAAAAACAGGATCTAATTAATACAATAAAGGCCAGCCCTTCTTAACCGGGCTGGCCATTTCTGTGCTTGCCGAAATAATTCATTTACACTACAATATGTAATGAAAGGTGAGATCATAATGAATATTAACAATTTCCGATTCGACCAGGTAGGATTAAATCGTTTTTTTGGTCCTCTAGAAGCTAAAATTATGGATATTCTTTGGCAAGGCTCTGAGAAAAGCATAAAGCAAGTGCAGCAACAGCTTGAGAAAGAGAAAACGATTAATTTTAATACTGTCATGACGGTAATGAATCGTCTTGTGGAAAAGGGTATTCTACAGAAAAGATTAGATGGAAGAACGTCTTTTTATAAACCTGTTAAAACAAAAGAGGAATTTATTGAAGAACAATCAAAAAAGTTGACTGATAACTTATTAGATGAATTTGGAGGTTTAGTAGTCAATCACATGTTGGACTCTTTAACGGAAGTCGATCAAAAATTACTAAATCGGCTAGAAGAAAAAATTGACCAACTTAAGAAAGGAAAGAAACAATGAATTGGAGATATAAATCCTTATTTGTTTTAGGTTTAGGTCTTTTCTTTGCCATCGTTCTTTTTATCCAAATGGGGGCGTATATATTCAATCATATTTTTGGGACGTTGATTCATTATAATGTATTTCAGCTTTGTATTAGTCTATTTAGAGGAAACACGATGCTATATCATTTGATTTTATTTTTAGTAAACTTGTTTATTGCTTGGACTGGCGTAATGATTTGTATAAAAGTCATTCAACAAATGATCCTATGCTCAAAGATGAAAAATAGAGTGAAACGAGAATTAAATCGTTCTATAACTGAAGACATGAATATGTTGTTTAATCGAAAGAAAAACGATATTTATGTTATTCATCACCATGAGCCTGTTGCTTTTACAATTGGTTTCTTACATCCAATTATTGTTCTCTCAACAAATCTTATTGACATATTGGACAAGACTGAACTTGAGGCTGTTATTCACCACGAAACTGCACATCAAAAATATAATGATCCCCTAAAAGTCTTTATTTTACAAGTGATTTCAGAGGTTATGTGGTATATTCCATTAACAAAATGGAGTTATGAAAATTATAAAATAATGGTTGAATTAGTTGCCGATGAATATGCGGTAAATCGCATGGGTTCAGAGGTAGGACTAGGTAGTGCCTTAGTTAAACTAATCAAAACACGTATTAGTCATCGAAGATCTTCTCCAGTTTTAGTGCCTTTTTCAGATGGATCTGTGCATTTTCGTATAAAACAGTTACTAGAACCTGAATTTTCTATTCCTGTTAAATGTCATTTTACATCCATTATTTTGTCCATTAACATGATTGGAATGTTGATGATGTTAATGATCATTGTTTAGTTACGATGATAATGCTTGACCCAAAAGTGCACCTACACTACAATGGGTAGTGTAGGTGAGTAATAGAGATGCATTTTTTTATAACAAAACACTACATTATGTAGTGAAATTAAATGAAAAGGAGAATAAAAAATGAAATCATTGGAAGTAGGAATAGTAATTCTTCGAGTTTACTTAGGATTTGCCTTTTTTATGCATGGACTTGCAAAGTTTCAAGGTGGAGTTGAAAACACAGCTGGCTGGTTTGATAGCATAGGAATACCGGGTTTTACTGCTTACATAATTGCTTTTGTTGAATTAATTGGAGGATTACTTTTGATTGTTGGATTTGGCACACGTTATATTTCGGCGCTATTCTTCATCATCATGATTGTTGCAACGTTTAAGGTGAAACTATCATCAGGTTTTATGGGGAATGGTCAAGGCTCGGGTTTTGAATTAGATTTGGCTTATGCCGTTATGTCTATATTTCTAGTTTTTTATCCAACATCAACCCTATCGCTTGATGCGAAGGTAGGGAAAACAAAAGAGAGCTAGGTGAAATAATGGCTTCCCGTAAGAAAAAAGAAAGTAACCCTCAAAAATTAATCGTTTTGATTGTTGGTATTTTTGTTATTTGCATGGCTGCATTGATGTTTATATCAAACTCTTCAAGCTCGACAGTAGAAGCATTAAACGTTGAGAATCAACCATTTCTTGGTCAAGAGACGGCCCCGGTTCAAATAATTGAATTTGGAGATTATAAATGCCCAATTTGCAAAAATTTCCACGAAGGATTTGTTCCACAATTAGAAAAAGATTTTGTTGAAACTGGTCAAGCAAAATTTTATTTTTTAAATTATTCGTTTATTCATGTGGATTCTATTCGGTCTGCTAAATTTGCAGAGACTGTTTACAAGGAATTAGGTAATGATGTATTTTGGGAATTTCACAATCTACTTTTTGAGAAGCAGCCAGAAGATTTAAAGTATGAAAGAATGGATGTTTTTACAGAGAAGTTTCTAGAAAACACGTTAAAAGAAATTGTTTCTGAACAAGAAGCTAGTAAAGTACTTTCTTCCTTTCAAGAAAATAAAGCAGAAGCTGCATGGGACGAAGATATGAAGCTGGCAAACAAATTGAAGCTAACCGGGACTCCTACTATATTTGTTAATGGAAAACAATTTGATGGGAATAGTTATGAAGATCTTAAGGAAATGGTTGAAGATGCTATAAAAGGAGAGTAAATGAAGGAATGAATAAATCATTACTTTTTTCATGGATAATTTCTCTTGTTGCAACCTTAGGGAGCCTTTTCTTTAGTGAGGTTCTTCATTATGTTCCTTGCACATTATGTTGGTACCAGAGAATTCTTATGTACCCATTAACGATCATTTTAGGAGTTGCGTTTTACTTTGGAGATCGAACTGTTCATAAGTATGGCTTACCAATAGCGATAATTGGAATGTTTTTTTCATTCTATCATTATTCTCTACAGAAGGTTCCATTTTTGCGAAAAATTGAAATGTGTACAAGTGGAATTCCTTGCTCTGGGGAGTATATAAACCTACTAGGGTTTATTACCATCCCCTTTTTAGCATTCTTAGCTTTTACACTAATAGCTATTAGCATGTTTATTTTAAGGAAAAACAATTGATAAATATTAGAAAAACTCTTACTGATAGTTATATAGGTTCTTTGAGCAAAATCTGTTTAGGATTGTTTGAAGCGAGCATTCTGGAGCACGGCTATACTTATTACATAGAAAAATGTTTACAACAACAGTTAAAATCAAAATAAAGGTCTTCGCCAGAGGGGTGGCGAAGACCTTTATTTAT
>DASQMK010000272.1:0-1545 GCA_035645575.1 Metabacillus sp. | reverse complement strand
GAATCTTCCCCCAAATACATCATCTTCAGAGAAGCTATTGGAACATAAAGGAGAAGAGGTTGCCTTTGTTTTGGAGGGGAAAATAAAAATCTATTTAAATGACGAGGAATACATATTAGAGACCGGTGATAGTGTCAAGATTCCAAAACATATGAAGCATAAGTGGGAAAATCCATGTGATAAAAACGCAGCTATCTTATTTTCAGTAACCCCTCCAGCTTTTTAAAGAGTATGAAGGTACTTAGTATTTTTGATTAAAGGAGGAATCCTCATGAGATGCGGATCAAAATGCTTTATTGTAGATGTGGAAATAAAAGGAGAAACGGTAAGGAAGTCAGTCACTGCGAGAACACCAGTGGACGCCAGAAAAACCATTCGAATAAACTCTGGTTCAGAAGCTCATATTTTATCAGTTAGGGAAGAGGGGAAGAAGAAGCAGGGATTCTGAAGTTTTGTTTTAAGAAAGGAACTTTAACAATATGTACTGGTGTTAACTTTTTAAAACCTCTATTATAGTTACTGCTTTTTTAACAATATTCATTTCAAAGTTAAAAACTTCCCAAATCAGCGTTGTTTTTATTAGGAATTGGATATTCTGTATAGGAGTAAAAAGTAGTTGAGGTGGTTTTGTGTGACGAAGAGGCATTTACTGTTTAATCTATCTATCATCATCTTTCCATGGTTAACATTATTATTCATAGGAAAGAAAAGTTTTAAGCGTTATTCTTTGGCTGGGATTTTTATTATTGTGTTTGAGATTATGAATCATTTGTATGGAAACAAACGAAATTGGTGGAAGTTTTATGATAAGCGCAAATCATTCATAAAAGACGAGTTGCCTTTTAGTGTCGGTCATATATGCCTCTTTCCATTTGGTTACTAAAGCATTCATTCGGAAACTTTAAAAAGTTTATTATCCTTAATGCGATTGCAGATGGAGCTTTTGCTTTTGTGTTAATGAATATTCTTAAAAAATTTAAAATCATAGGGTTAAATAGGTTAAACCATATACAGTTCTTTATTTATATTCATTATAAGGCTTACCTATTATAAGGCTTTCAATACATAGTTGAAAAAATCAGAAGCTTGGGTTCATTTAAACAGCCTCAGGAGAAAGTCTAAGCTTATCATCTAGTGAGAAATATCTTCTTTAGGACCAGATTCGTTGATATATCTGGTCCTACTTTTATATGAAAAACTGCTTTTAAGCATCCGGAATGATTGTAATCGCAATAGTTCGAACAGGAGCCTCTTTTTCGTTACTTTTATTTGCAGCTTTGTAGTATTTATTCATCAATTCGTTTAATTCGTTTTGAAAATGGTTAAAGTGTTTCTCATCTAACATTAATTCTAGGACAGAAAAAGTAGCATTGTCTTCTAGACCATTTTCTTCTAATTTTTTAAGGTAATTTTGATATTGTGTCATAAGTGATAGTTGGTAATACGAAATGTAATTCAGTTTTTCTTCGCTAGAAACCTTATTCCAATCCTCTCCATCAAGCTTTGCCTCTGCCTCATTTAAAGCGTAATATTTTTCGGAAACTG
>DASQMK010000271.1:0-13920 GCA_035645575.1 Metabacillus sp. | reverse complement strand
TAGAAAAATCTCGAGCTGTGGCAGAATGGTATTTTATTGTTTCCTTTTTGTAAAGAAAACTTGCCGATTGGGGAGCTTGTAAAAGCGGAGACAGAGTCCTTGTTGTCCTTATACTTCATACACTAAATTGACACTAATTCGAACCCCTCTGCCAATTTCTTAACGTAAAAAAATAGCCACTTACATAATCAAAACGTAAGCGGCTATGACTCATTGACTTGTTGGCTTTCTATAAGGCATACCTGTTCTAAGGACTCCCCTTGTTTCAACACCTCCAAGCCCCTTTTCCCTAGTTAGGGTGTTTCTTAAAACATCCCATACATTGATTCGCTCTACAAAAGGTGTGAAGCTGATTTTTGCTACGATATAAACAGGGTCCAATGCATGAATATTAACTCTAGATGGAGAGCTTGCAAAATTAGCACCTGCCCGGATAAGTGATTCAAAATGTGACTGACATGCACCAGCAAAGATCACTAGCTGATCAAGATGAGGAACTTTATTTCGTGCTTGTCGTACCGTTTGAACAAAATGCTTAGAATGCCTATAAGCATTAATATCATCAATACTTCCTTTATGCTTTGAATAAGCATCATGCCCTGTAACAACTAATATATCTGGTCGATAACGCGTTAAAAGATCCGTAATTTTTTCAGGCATTTCTTTTTCATTTACATGAACACCATTTACAGGTACTCCAATCTTTTCATACAGTGAGAGGCATTTTTGTAAATAAAGTGGATCTCCATCTACATGAAGAACTCTTCCCGGAATGTGGAAAAACTCCTCATTATGACTATAGCTTGAAGTTGCATAGTATTCCTGTTTTTCTCTAAGAAGCTGGTAGTCCTGCCGAAATAAAAAATACGATTGATCTATTCGTTCTTTTTCTTTTTGCTTCCTCGTATTTTTTTCTGCCTCATCCACGACGACTAAATCATTGCACCCTGCATCTGCAATTAGTCTTACTTCATCACCATATAAAATCGCTACCTGCTCTCCGGTAGCAGATATTTTTATGTCTATAACACGAAATAATAAATCTTGATTATATGATTTTCTCGCTACAACATCTCCAATTTTCACTTGCATAACATATCACTCCAATGAATGATTCACCTGTTGTCCTCTCAAGTTTACACAAAACGTCAGGTCCTTTTGGCTAGGGTCCTCATAAAATAGATCCTTTTCTAGCCTATGTAGGTTTTTTAAATTGGTGATATTCTAAAGATAAAACAAAAAAATCTAGGGTTACCCTTAACGAGCAAATCCCTAGATTATGATTATTTTTTTACTACTTTGGCTAAGACATCACTTAGCTTAGCAAACTCTTCAATTGAAAGAGATTCCCCTCTTCTTTTTCCATCTATTCCAATTTCATGAAGAGCCTCTTCAATTCTTAGCTTTTGTTCTTTTCCATTAGGTAGATAATGAACAAGATTATTTAGTAATGTTTTTCTTCGTTGAGCAAAACTTGCCCGAACAATTTGAAAGAAGAAGTCCTCATCTTCCACTTTGACAATTGGTTCATCTCTAACTAATAAGCGGATAATAGCCGAATCAACATTTGGCTGTGGCACAAAGACTGTCTTTGGTACAGTCATGACTGTTTTTGCTTCTGTATAATATTGTACAGCAATTGAGAGAGATCCATATTCCTTTGTTGAAGGCACAGCTGATATTCGATCGGCTACTTCCTTTTGAAGCATAACAACAATACCCTTTAAAGGGAGTTTATCCTCTAAAAGCTTCATAATAATCGGTGTTGTTACATAATACGGTAAATTGGCCACAACCATGATCTCGTCACAGTCATGAAACGAATCCTCAATCGTCTTATGTATATTTGCTTCTAAAACATCTTGATGGATAATTGATACATTGTTATAAGGCTCTAATGTCTCATTAAGGATTGGGAGCAAACGTTGATCAATTTCGAAGGCAACTACACGCTTCGCTCTTCGGGCAAGCTGTTCAGTTAGGGCTCCTATACCTGGTCCAATCTCAATAACACCTGTTTTATCAGTTACTTCAGCATGATCAACAATCCTAGAAAGAACATTTGGCTCAATCAAGAAATTTTGACCTAAGCTTTTTTTAAACGAAAACCCGTACTTTTCTAAGATGGCTTTGGTTCGTATTGGGGTTGCTATATCCTTCATCATCACTTGTTTTCCTCCTGTAGGATTTTGTTAATGGCTGTTATATAGTCTTCTCTAGAGATTTGAAACATTTGCAACCTTTTGTGAAGTTGTTTTCCGTTTGTATAGCCAATTTTTAAAAGTATGCCTAGTTTTTCGCGTCTATCCTTTGCCATACTGCCACCTATTAAACCAGCATCAAGCAAATCACCAAAAGAGATCTCACTTGTAAACTCCTTCATTTCTTCCTTTACTGCATGAAGAGCTTGGCGGATCGCATCAATTGAAGCATGCTCGACCCCTATTCCTCTCCCTCTTTTAGGTCTTGCTTCTTCTTTTGGTAAAAAGGCATGCTTACAGCCGGGAACTAGGTCTGAAATGGTCTTTCGGATCTTTTCACCAGGAAAATCGGGATCAGTAAATAAAATGACCCCTCGTGTTTGCTGGGCTAATTTAATTTGTTCAATTACGCTGTCACCTATTGATGACCCATTTGTCTCA
Source organism: Metabacillus sp. (assembly GCA_035645575.1). Lineage (GTDB taxonomy): Bacteria > Bacillota > Bacilli > Bacillales > Bacillaceae > Metabacillus. The sequence goes on along the minus strand of DASQMK010000271.1, from coordinate 11,278 downwards.
ATTGTATCTGCATCAACAGCTCTCTTTATAGCTGTCGTATCGTCTTTTCCTTCAACAACGATAATTTCTTTTATTTTCATTATTTCCTCCAAAAAAGTTGAAACTTTTCCCTATGTCATTACGTCATATGTAATAAAGAGATATAAACAGTATACATTCCTTTTAAAAGGAACAAAAGTGGTTAAGAAAAACGCAAGGCGCTTAGCATTCGGGGAGTAGGAATAGAAGGTGTTCTTTACCTTCAATTCCTACTTGCCTAGACCCTAGAGCCGATGACGCCTGGCGCTAGACAAAGTCAAAACTTATAAATTCTGATACTAAAATAAAAAACAGAGGAATAAAATCCTCTGTCAAATCTATTCTAAAATTTTAATTTTTACTCTTTTCGAACCCCATCGATAGGCAGCTGATTTTGATGATAAAAACACATCGATTTTGTTCCCTTTAATAGCAGAACCAGTATCAGCAGCAACTGCATATCCATAGCCCTCGACATATACCTTAGTTCCTAAAGGAATAACATTAGGGTCAACAGCAATAACTTTTGCATTTGGATTCGCTCGTAGGTTCATTCCTGTCGCAGTGGTTCCAGAACAGCCATTACAATTTGCTGTATAGGCAGTTGAATTCACATAAAACTCTTTTGAAACAGAATCATTTCCGCGAGAAACTGAAGTTGTACTTGTTTGGACAACTTTTGTCCCTAATGCAACCACTCGATCTTCACTCTTTTGAACTGTTTCAGTTTTTAATAGTTTTCTTGCTACTTCTTGGCCGTTTTCAAGTGTTACTTCATAATGCTTTTCTTGCTTTCCTTCTTTTCCTGAGTTGATAACTTTTTGTACGCCTTTTTCAATATTGTCATCATTCTTTTTCACAACATTGAATGCGATCGGTTCTTCCACTACATCGGTGACTTTTTCTATTCGAGTTACTGTGACCTTACCCTGTTCAGTTAATTCTTCTGTAAGAGCAGGTTCAACTTTATCTAATTCATTTAATTGAACATCTTGATTCTTTAAAAAGTCAGCGACAGTAGTCGAAGTAGTCCAAACTTGTTGCTTTTCTTCTTCGCCAACATTTAGGGTAATTGGGAATGCTTTATCAATTGTTAGTGACAAATCGTTCTTTATTACTGTATCTAAAGCTGGTTCAATTCGATCATGCTCAGTGACATCAATATTTTCTTGTTGTATCAGTTCTTTAACTGTATCCGCTGTTGTCCAAATTGTCCTTCGTTCATCACCCATTGCAACTTTAATCGGTTTTGCTGCTTTGTAAGTTATTTTCATATCATCTTTTATTTTTTTATTAATTGCAGGTGATATTTCATCTTCTTTTCTAATATTTATTTCACTTTCTTTTAGTAAATCTTCAACTGTATTTGCATGTGTACGGACTGTTTCTTCTTTTCCGTTCACAGTCAATGAGACTGAGTCTTTTGTTGCCTCATATGTACCGTATGCAGATCCAGAACCTAAAACTATCAAACTAGTAGCTGTAAGGACAAATTTGTTTTTAATTACTTTTTCGGAAAACAGCTTTTTCATATTTTCACTAAAAATGAAAACCGCCTCCTTCTTCCTCGTGGATTATATAGAGTATCTCTCATCTTGTCAACCCTTTGGACGTTGTCTCATTTTTCCAACGTAATCATAATTATGCTTAAAAAGTTGGAAAAAGTGAAGCAAGAGTTATCGACAAAGATATCCTATGAAGAAGTTGAGACATGTAGAACAGAATGATTTTTTCAAAAACTGGACAAGCTCCTGCATAACTCGACAACATTCGTTATCGAGTTATGCCGAATAGCTTCATCGCATTGTCGGATGTTTTTTGAGCAATTTCTTCAAAACTCACTTCTCTTAACTCAGCAATTTGTTCTGCCACATACTTTACATAACTTGGTTCATTTCGCTTTCCTCTAAATGGATGTGGAGTTAAATAAGGGCAATCTGTTTCAATTAATAATCGGTCTATTGGAATTTCCTTTACAACTTCCTTTGGTTTTTTTGCATTTTTAAAGGTAACAGGTCCGCCAAATGAAATATAAAAGTTCATGTCCATACATTGCTTAGCTACCTCTAAACTTCCAGTGAAGCAATGCATAATGCCACCTACCTCATGTGCATTTTCTTCTTTTAGTATGTTTACCACATCTTCGGTTGCATCACGGTTATGAATAATGATTGGGAGTTTCACTTCTTTAGCTAATTGAATTTGTTTGCGAAAAACCTCTTTTTGTATGTCCTTTGGTGATTTATCCCAATAATAATCTAACCCCATTTCACCTATCGCAACTACTTTTGGGTGCAAGGACAGCTCTTTAATCCATTGCAAATCCTCATCTGTCATATCGATTGCATCAACAGGATGCCACCCCACTGCAGCATAAATCATGTCATACTTTTCTGTAAGCTCCATTGCTCTGTTAATTGTTTCCTTATCAAATCCTACTACAACAATATGTGTAACTTTTTCCAATTTGGCTCTCTCTATTACCTCTTCCAAATCCTCTTCATATTGGATCGCATTTAAATGGGCGTGTGTATCAAAAAGCATTTTTATTCTCCTTTCTTCAAGTCTATTCGACAAAACCAATTCATGTTTTACAAAATGTTACACGTGAAACATTTTATTTTTCGGCAACCTTCATCAATATCCTCACCATACAAAAGTGAGCGCCTCATTCATATTAAATAAGACGCTCAAGTAACATTATTTTACTCTTGAACCATTCGGAAGATCTGCATCAACTGTTGCAACAGAGAGTAAATCTCCTTGCGATCCAGCTAAAATCATCCCTTGAGATAATTCACCACGAAGTTTTACAGGCTTCAGATTAACTACACAGATAACTTTTTTACCTATTAGTTCCTCTGGTTTATAATGTTTCGCTATACCAGAAACAACTTGCCTCTTTTCATAGCCTAAATCTAACTGAATTTTCAACAAACGATCTGCTTTTTTTACTGGCTCTACATGAAGAACTTCCGCTACCCTAAGGTCAACTTTCATAAAGTCATCAATCGTGATTTCTTCCCCTACTTCAGGAGCAGTTTCTTTTTTCTCCTCTTTTTCTACAACTGGAGAAAAACCTTTCATTTGTTCTTTTATATAATTCACTTCTTCCTCTACTTCTAATCGAGGGAAGATTGGAGACTGCTTGTTTACTTTTGACTGATCAATTTGACCAAACGACTCAAGGCTATCCCAATTCTGTAGTGCCTCTTTATGAATACCTAATTGGGCAAAGATTTTATTTGGTGTCTCAGTTAAAAATGGTTTTAATAAAACTGCTGTAATTCGTAGCGATTCAGCCAAGTGAACCATGACGGAAGCCAATTTATCGCGGTCTTCTTCATTTTTAGCTAATACCCAAGGCTGTGTTTCATCGATGTATTTATTCGTTCTGCTTATAAATTGCCATAATGAAGAAAGTGCAATAGAGAATTCCATATTTTCCATTGCCTCTTCATACTTTTTAATCGTTTCCTGTGAAGCCTTTACAAGTTGATCATCGAACTCTGTGCGATTTCCATTATATGAAGGAATATTTCCTTCAAAATACTTGTCAATCATGGCAACAGTACGATTTAACAGGTTTCCTAAATCATTCGCTAAGTCATAGTTAACTCGATCAATAAATCCTTCCGGAGTAAAGACTCCATCAGAACCAAAAGGAACTTCTCTAAGTAAATAATATCTAAGCGCATCTAAACCATACTTATCAATCAATGTAACCGGGTCCACTACATTCCCTTTAGATTTTGACATTTTACCGTCTTTCATTAAAAGCCAGCCATGAGCAAATACTTTCTTTGGAAGCGGTAAATCTAATGCCATCAGCATAATAGGCCAATAGATTGTATGGAAACGTACAATCTCCTTTCCAACAATATGGACATTTGCCGGCCAGTACTTTTTATACTTTTCATCCTGCTCAGTTCCATATCCTAGTGCAGTAATATAGTTTGAAAGAGCATCAATCCAAACATAGATGACATGCTTTGGATCTCCTGGTACTCTTATTCCCCAATCAAAAGTTGTTCGTGAGACAGCTAAATCTTCCAAACCAGGTTTAATAAAGTTATTAATCATTTCATTTTTTCTTGATTCAGGTTGAATGAATTCAGGATTTTCTTCATAAAACGCTAAAAGTCGATCTGCATATTTACTCATCTTAAAGAAATACGATTCTTCTTTAACTAATTCAACCGGATGTCCACTGTCAGGACTTTTCCCTCCAACGATTTTCCCGTTTTCCTTAATTGGATCGACAAGCTGAAGCTCAGTATAGAAGGTTTCATCTGGAACAGAATACCATCCTTCATATTCATCTAAATAGATATCACCTTGTTCAACAAGTTTAGCAAAGATTTTTTCTACTACTGTTTTATGTCGATCTTCTGTTGTTCGGATAAAATCATCATAAGATATATCCGTTTTTTTCCATAGATCTTTTATTCCCGATACTATTCCATCAACATATTGCTGTGGTGTTATGTTGCTTTCTTCTGCTTTTCTTTGAATTTTTTGTCCATGCTCATCTGTACCTGTTAAATACATAACATCAAAGCCGCGCATACGCTTATAACGAGCCATTGCATCACCTGCTACGGTCGTATAGGCATGTCCTATATGTAACTTTCCACTCGGATAATAGATCGGAGTTGTAATATAAAATGTCTTTTGATTATTTTCCATTGTATAACCTCCTCAAACTAACAATTAATTAAAAAAGCGCAAGGCACTTAGTATTCGGCGACAAGCATAAGGCGAATAGGAATTAGAAGGTGTTCTTTCCTTCAATTCCTACTTGCCTAGACCCTAGAGGCAGTCAAAATCGCGACGTCAATCTCCATGACTGCACTTGCACATCCTGTGCTTCACCGATGGCGCCTGGAGCTAGACACTAAAACTAAGTATAAAATTTTATACTTTCTTACCTTTTGAATAAGTACCCGGCAAGTCATCAAAAACGCCCTCGCCCCAAAGGACGAGAGCGATAAGAAACCATTAACCTTTATGCTATTCAATACCCTAGTCCAAAAGGTACTTCAGGTACTATTATGTACTCTTAAGATTTTTGATCAATAAGTATCCCTTACTAACCTAACCATCTCAGACTTTTTCATACTCTTAATGATACCATCTTAGCCTCTAATATCAAGGATATATACCTAAAGTTTTAACATTTCTGTGATTCGACATATAGATTTAATATTTGTCGAAAAAACAAAGTTATATGTCGAATTCACAACACTAATATTTAGAAAAATAGGTATTTGATTTACAAATTTCAATTTCCATTTATAGGTTTTATATACAAAATTTATGGGTAATAAATAAATAAAATCCTTTTATATTAAGGTTTGTATCATAGCACCTATTTTTTTACATGGAAAAAACAATAAAATGATTGACGTTTATTGGAAACACTGATATGCTTAAAAAAGCAAAGATTTTGTCGAATATTGACGAAGTATAATAAAAAAATATAAATATATATATAATTGAGAGGAGATTACTTAAAATTATGAAATCTACTGGAATTGTACGTAAAGTTGATGAATTAGGTCGTGTGGTTATTCCTATTGAATTACGCCGTACTTTAGGTATTGCTGAAAAGGATGCTTTAGAAATCTACGTTGATGATGATAAAATTATCCTTAAAAAATACAAACCAAATATGACTTGCCAAATTACTGGTGAAGTTTCTGATGATAACCTAGCATTAGCTAATGGTAAATTAGTTTTAAGCCGCGAAGGTGCAGAACAAATTTTAGCTGAAATCAAAAATCAATTAGTAAATAAGTAAGTTTTAAGGGATCAATTTTGATCCCTTTTTGTTTATATAAAAATCACTCTATATGGTAGGCCTGGTAAATATCCCTTTTTTGAACATTTCGATCAGTAGCTACCTTTTTTATAGCCTCTTTTGAGGATAAGCCCTCATTTATGTAGTGTTCAACATGTTCTTTCACACCTAAGGCATCCCACCAAATATCTTTATCCTCTATTAATTCTTCTTTTGTTCCTTCAACAATAATGCAAAATTCTCCACGAATTTCATTGTTTTCAGACCATGCTATGATATCTTCAATATTCCCTCTAATAAATTCCTCAAACTTCTTCGTCAATTCTCTCGATAAACAAATGGAACGATTTCCTAAGCTTTCGAGCATTAATTGAAGTGTTTCTTTGAGACGATGAGGTGACTCATATAAAATAATTGTTTCTTTTCGTGTACTTAATGCAGTTAATTGGTTTCTTTTTTCTTTCTTTTGACGATCTAAAAATCCGAAAAAATAAAAGGGCTGTGGTGTAATTCCAGAAGCAATGAGCGCTGTTAACGCGGCATTAGCACCTGGTAATGGGATGACTTTTGCACCTGATTCTAACACTTGCTGCACTAGTTCGCTTCCAGGATCTGAAATTGTCGGCATTCCCGCATCACTGATTAAAGCAACACTCTTATTTTGCTGTAAATACTCAATGATCTTTAGCCCACTTGTCTCTTTATTATGTTCATGATAGCTAAAGATCGGAGTATCAATCTCAAAGTGGTTACATAATTTTTTTGATTGACGCGTATCTTCCGCAGCAATAAGGTCCACTTCCTTCAAAACCTTAATTGCACGAAAGGTCATATCTTCTAAATTACCAATTGGTGTTGGCACCAAATATAAATCCCCCACATCATTTCCATCATGAACAAAGCTTTTTTGGGTATGTAGCATATTCCTTTCACCTGCCTTCTATATACATTTGTTTCTTTTTCTTTGATAACTTTTTGAACTTGATTTCCATTCTTAATGCTTCACTTTTTGAATCAAATTTTTCAGAGTATAAAAGTTTTACAGGGATTCTCCCTCTTGTATATTTTGCCCCTTTACCACTGTTATGATTATGCAAACGTCTTTCGATATCTACTGTATAGCCGGCATAGTAGCTTCCATCACTACACTCTAATACATAAAAATAGTGAGCCTCTTTTTCCATCTACTCTACTCCTACCTATCATGTTGCCTTTTTAATCATTATCCTCTTCTTTTCCATATAAAATCTCTCTAATAACTGGTGTATACTCGTGATTCTCATCATATACAAATATAGGAGGCAGTAATTTCAAATCAGCTTGTCCACCTTTAATTCCCTCAATTAAGACCGTATTTGCTTCTTTTCCTTGCTTTGGATAGACAAATTGTAATCTTTTTGGCTCAATTCCATATTTCCTCATGAACTCAACAAGATCAACTAATCGTCCTGGTCTATGAACAATAGCAACCTTCCCACCTTGCTTAACAAGCTGACCGCTAACCCTAATAACATCTTCTAATGTACATAGGATTTCATGTCTCGCAATCGCCAAATGTTCATTGATATTTTGTTTATCCTTCTGCGGTGTTTTGAAATAAGGTGGATTACAAGTAACTACATCAAATTTCCCAAGACCCAATTCCTTTGGCATATCCTTTAGATCAGCGTGAATAAGCTTAATTTGTTGGTCCAACTGGTTATATTGGACACTTCTGACCGCCATATTGTAGAGTCTTTCTTGAATTTCAACACCAATTATATTCCCTTTTGTTCTTGTACTAAGAATAAGCGGAACAATACCGTTTCCTGTACATAAATCAATAATATTCCCCTTTTGAATAGGCATATAAGCAAATCTGGATAATAACACGGCATCTAATGAAAAAGAAAAAACTGACGGACTTTGGATAATTCTTAAATTCTCAGCTAATAAATAATCTAACCTCTCATCTCCAATTAACTTAACCATAGTTCTTTTCTCCTTTAACAATTAGAAAAGCGCAAGCGCCTTGACCAGCCTAGGGCAAATAAGACGATTTGGAATAGAAGGTGTTCTTTGCCTTCAATTCCAAATTGGCTTATGACCTCGAGGCAGTTACTTACGCGACGTCCTGTCGCTGTAACTGCACTTGCACGTCATGTGCTTCGGGGCTAGGCGCTGGAGCTAGACCACCTAAACTAAGTATAAAATAAATTTCATACTTTCTTACCATTAACAAAAACGCACACACTAAATGGCAAAAAAAGACTGACACATAACATGTGGTTCGGTCTTTTTGGACACAACCAGTATGAGTCAGTTCTATTATTTCTTATTTAGGAATGATAAGCAAAATAAACAATCTCCATCTTTACGAATACTTCCATAATGTAGATTACATATATGGAAGCCTTCTTGATAAAGCCTCGCTAAATTATCGTAACCTTCACCTATATCAACCTGCTGATTTTGCTTCTTTTGCTGGTTATCCTTCGCCTTTGTCTTTTTTACTTTTGTTGAGCTTTTCGTATCTGTCATTGTTGAATCTAATCGTCGGCGAAGGTTCTCATTTTCGATTTGTAAGTGATGATTTTCTTCAATAAGTTCTCCTAAATGTTGCTTAAGTTCACCTAATTGAGTATATAAAGATCCTATTTGTTCCTCCATACTACTAACAGATTCAAATATTTCCTTTTTATCCACTTGTTCCACCTCATCAATCTGTGGATTGCATTGGAACTACGCCTTCTTTCTGCAATTCATCCCAAGTGTATTCAACCACGCGTTCTTGCTCCACAAGGTTTACCTGTAGAATCTTCTCTAATATATTTAAACCAACCACTTTTCCTAATCCATTTGGAGTCCCAATCATTTCTCCTAAATCAGGAAGTTGTTCTTTGGCAGATTCATATTCATCATTCTCATACTTGAGACAGCACATTAATCTTCCGCATAAACCAGAGATTTTCGTTGGATTTAATGATAAATTTTGGTCCTTTGCCATCTTAATAGATACAGGTTCAAAATCGCCAAGGAATGTAGAGCAACATAACATACGGCCACAAGGGCCTATACCACCCAGCATTTTTGCCTCATCTCGAACACCGATTTGGCGAAGCTCTATCCTTGTTTTAAAAATAGCAGCCAAATCTTTGACAAGCTCTCTAAAGTCAACACGTCCATCTGCTGTAAAATAGAAAATGACTTTGTTTCGATCAAATGTATATTCTACATCAACGAGCTTCATATCAAGACCATGCTCTGAAACCTTTTTCTGGCATACATGATATGCTTCAGAAGCAGCCTCCTGATTTTCTTGAACCATTAACCGATCCTTTTCATCAGCCAAACGGATAACTTTTTTCAGAGGTAAAACAACATCGTTTTCCTCAACTTTTTTATTATTTAAAACGACTTTACCATACTCAATCCCTCTTATTGTTTCCACTATGACAAAATCGTCATCTTCTATTTGAAGACCATTAGGGTCGAAATAATATATTTTGCCCGCTTTTTTAAAGCGAACTCCTACAACATTATACAAACTTATCCCTCCTGCAATGTTAAAACCAATTGTTCCATTAATAATTGTGGATTTACATTGGCATGAAGCCGTTTCTTAGCTTCTAATATAGAAGTTACCTTCTCAGTCACACTTCTTTGAGTTATTTGAAGGGCATGCTGTTTAATTTGCTGAATGATGTCCTGATAGATCACATGTTCATCATTTCCTAATTGAACAGATAAGACATCCTTATATATATATAATAACAAGTCTAACCCTGTTTCTTGTTTTTCTTTATCGTTAAAATAATTCATCCACTCTGTGTGTATATACAAAGGTGCCTGTCCTTTTCGAGTGGTGAGGATTTCATATAATTTTATCACTTTCAATCTAGCCTGCGCAAACCAATCATCTTTTGACATGTCAAAAGCCGCCTCTGTGTCATTCGTTAATTGTGATACTAATGAAGCGATATGTGTTGGTATACCTGAATTCATCAATGTTTGTTCAATTGCTTTTGGCTGCAATGGCTGGAAGGATAACAACTGACATCTAGATAGAATAGTATTCAACATTTTATGATACTGTTCGGTTATAAGAATGGCAATTGTGTTGGCGTTAGGTTCTTCTAAAAACTTAAGTAGGCTGTTCGCTGCATTGACTGTCATTTTATCTGCATGAACAATCATATAAATTTTTTTGTTCGACTCTACCCCTGACTTTGAAAATTCCTCTTGCAGCGCCTGAATTTGCCCTTTTTTAATCGAAAGCCCATCAGGTTCAACAAGGTGTACATCCGGGTGATTTCCCGACTGTATTCTTTTGCAATTTCTACAATTTTCACAGGGCGCATAGTTTTGAAGATTTTCACAAAAGAAGCTTTTTGCTAAAAGAATTCCTATTTCTCTTTTACCTGTACCTCTTTTTCCCTCAAAAAGGTAGGCATGTGCCAGTCGGTCCTTCATGATACTATTCGTTAATAGCTTTATGACCCTCGGCTGATATGAACTTAACGTACTCCAATTTTTTGTCATACTCTTCACTCTCTACGTATAAAGGTTAATAAGTAATCCCTTAACCTCACCTATTTTTGCAAGAATATCTATCGTCGAATTTTCCTTGCTAACAATCTCATCTGCTAATTGTACAAGTGATTCATCAACCTGCTCAATTATTTTTAATGATCGACTATTCCCGTTAAAATCCCAGCTTCTTGATTGTTTCATATTCATGCCGAATTCAACAGCTTCATGAATAAATTTCTTCACTAAAAGCTTATATTTTGAAAGGTTACTGAAGTTTCGGGACTTTGCTAATCTTCTTCCAGCACTATCTATATCCACTAACAATTTATTCAGCTGTTCATGTTGAAGCTTGCTTCCTTGTTTAACGATTAAATCATGGAATCCTTTTGTAGACGCTTGAGCTACCTTCTGCTCTAATCCCCTCTTGTCCATCATTGATCTAATATCTTGACTAATTTTCATCCCTTACCTCCATGGCATAAGTGCCATATAGATGATTTATTAAAATTGATGAAACTGATCGACAGGAAGAACAAATACAGTTGCTCCGCCTACCTCAACTTCAACAGGATATGGAATAAAAGAATCTGCATTACCACCCATTGGTGATACAGGAGCAACAAGCTGATCTCTTGATTTACAATTATCCTTAATAATTTGTAAAGCCTTATCAACTCGTATATCTTCTGTTCCTATCATAAATGTTGTATTGCCAGATTTTAAAAATCCACCTGAACTTGATAATTTAGTAACACGGAAATTATGCTCAGTAAGGGCATTCAATAGCTTGTTACTATCTTGATCTTGTACAACCACAATAATTAACTTCATATAAAGAAGCCTCCTTTTATTGTAACATGTTCATTTAAGTGAATCATTGCACGTTTAATGGTAATTTTATGTTAGCTTATAAGAACAAAAGCGCAAGCGCCTTGGTCAGCCTAG
>DASQMK010000270.1:0-11468 GCA_035645575.1 Metabacillus sp. | reverse complement strand
AATATCTATCTCATTTTGTTTATTTTTCATACATTTTCTCCTACTAAGTTATTTTCATAAAGGAGTTTATTACCGATTTAAGGCTGTATTAAAAATTATAACAAACATTGTTTTAGAAAATAAGGAATATTTTCTAATTTGATTCATTTAAATATTGTATTTTTTAAAATAGGCTGTTTTCCAAAATTTAATGTTATGTGATAATTATTGAAAAAAGTTAATTTCTGTTCCAATAATCTAAACAGTAATTCGTTAAAGAACCTAATAAAAACAACAATTTTTAGAAGAGAGCCAAAAATATGATGGATTAATGGTTTAAGCTTGTTTGAATCAATCTAATGTATCATTTGTTTTAAGCTGGAGTTAATAGAAGATTAGAAATAGAAGCGTTAAGTAGAATGTTGTATATGTAAAATCTGTTTGTCTATCTAACATTATCCATTTATACCCTTTTAGGAGTTAGTCTCATGGAAACTGTTAAGAAGCCTTAAAAAAACTCTAACCTGCTGCCAGGCTAGAGTTTTAAGTAAGCTTATGCTTCTTGAGCTACTGGATATACGCTAACTTTTTTGCGGTCACGTCCGAAACGCTCGAACTTAACAACACCATCAACTTTAGCATATAGCGTATCATCACCGCCACGGCCAACGTTTTCACCTGGGTAAATCTTTGTACCACGTTGACGGTAAAGAATTGAACCACCAGAAACAAATTGACCATCTGCACGCTTAGCACCAAGACGTTTTGCGATAGAGTCACGACCGTTTTTAGTCGAACCTACCCCTTTCTTAGATGCGAAGAACTGAAGATCTAATCTTAACATGAAGTTTCACCTCCTGCTTTATTCATCTGATACCGAAATATATTGTCCATAATCTCTTTCAATTGTTTGGAGAGAGACAACCATACCTTCTAACAACAATTGAACTTTATCACTCGTTGACTGGTCGAGATTTGATGGGAGTTTCACTTGTAAAAATCCACCATCTCCGCCTTGATCAATTTGTGGTTCAATATTCGTTAGTGAAAGTACTGCATTCACAGCACCAAAGGTAACAGCAGAAGCTCCAGCACAAACAATGTCCTTGCCATATTCATCGAATTCAGCATGTCCAGAGAGTGTGAACGATGTGATAAGTCCCTTATTTGAACGATAAATTTTTGCATTTATCATTGCAAATCGCCTTACGCGTTGATTTTTTCAATCACAACTTTTGTGTATGGCTGACGGTGACCTTGTTTTTTACGGTAGTTTTTCTTTGCTTTATATTTGAAAACAGTGATTTTCTTTTGACGACCTTGTTTTTCAACTTTTGCTGTTACAGTCGCACCGCTCACAGTTGGGCTACCAACTTGAACGTTGTCTCCACCTACAAATAAAACTTTGTCAAACGTTACCGTTTCACCTTGATCAGCACCTAGTTTTTCAACGTAGATTACTTGACCTTCTTCAACCTTGATTTGTTTTCCACCAGTTTCGATAATTGCGTACATTCTTGCACCTCCTATAAACTAAGACTCGCCAAAATCAGGTGAATGCTAAGCATTACTTTAAAACCTTGATCTGAGCGGTTGTAGCACGGGTGCGCTACAAGTCATAACATGTTACATATTATCAAATCCTTATAGATTATGCAACTAATTTTTCGCATAAATTCATGACCTATGATGATATCTTTTCCATAATTGAGCGTACATCACCCATTTGCTTAATCGAATAGGTTGGAACATGTGAGACTATCTCTGTGAATATAATTTTATATTTTAATACATCTTCAAGCTTATTCAGGTGTGCTTCATTTTTCCCCTTTACTAAGTCAATTACTTCCCCAGTTGCTTCAATCCACATAGCATCTTTATCCATAAATTGATATTCCCATAGTTCTCGTTCCAATTTATATGCAACTGACTCAGCTGAGACTATTCGACCTAAGCCACGACACGTTGTACAAAGTTCCGTCAAAGTCCTCTCCAATGGCTTACGAGTTTTCTTTCTTGTTATTTGTAAAATATTCAATTCTGTAAAACCAATTACCTTATGCTGAACCCGATCCTTTTTCATCTCCAATTTCATTGTCTCTAGAACCTTCATTTGATCTTGTTTATGCTTCATATCAATAAAATCAATTAATATCATCCCACTTAGATTTCTTAATCGAATTTGTTTTGCAATTTCTATTGCAGCAAGCTCGTTTGTTTTAAGAACTGTGTCACGCATCGATAATTTCCCGGAAAATTTTCCAGTATTGACGTCAATAATTGTCATTGCTTCTGTTTGCTCGATTATTATGTATGCCCCGCTTTTTAACCATACTAATGGTTTAAGTAATTTCTCAATTTCTTGCTCAATTTTATATGTGGAGAAGATTCCCTCTTTAAGTTCATGGTACTGAACAGATGTATGAGGAAAAAGCAGCTTTAGCTGCTGAACACGCTCGATCTGGTCACTTATTAATAGATCTTCTTCTTTTATCACGAGCTCAGACAAAGTTCTGTCTATAAAGCTTTTAGATTCAACCAAACAAACTGGCTTATCACTTGTTTGTTTTATCACCTTTAAAAACTTTTGCTTTAATTGGTTGTACTCTTTTTCCAGCACTTCCTTTGAACGCTCCATAGAGGCTGTACGGAAGAGCAGCCCTTCTTGATCCTGACATAATGATTGAGCTATGTCTAAAAGGCGGTTTCTTTCCCTCTCATCCTGGACTTTCTTTGAAACCGCCATATAATTTCCATAAGGCATATAGACGAGTAAATGACCACCAAATTCAAGATTCATGGTCAGCTTAGGCCCCTTTTGATCCGTCCCTATTTTTACGACTTGAACGAGAATTTTTTCTCCTTCTTTCACATAATGAGAAATCGATGGTTTTGCCTCAGTTTGTTTTGATTGTTGAAAACTTAATAGATCATTTCGATGAAGGTATCCATTTTGTGAGAGCCCAATATCAACAAATGCTGCCTGCATACCGGGTAGTACCTTTTTAACTCGACCAATATATATATTTCCAACAATTTCATCATCAGAGGAATTAGATTGGTGAATTTCTACTAAATGATCATCTTCAAACATTGCACAGCGAATTTCTCTTCCTTTTTCATTTATAATGATTTTACGCACGTTTTATTTAACTCTCTCTTTCTTTGGGTTTCTAAGTATTTTTCTTAAAGCTTCCTTATTCTTGCATCTTATCTAATTTAATAGACATACACAAGATCCCCTATTTTAGAGTCTGTTAATTTATTAGCAAAAAATGCATGTAATAATTCATTTTCATCCATCTCTGACACTTTTGTTCCGTTCGACTCAACAATAATTAAATGCTTGCAGCCACGTTGAAATTGCAGGAGTACATGATAAACTAACTCAGATTCATCAACAACAATCGGTTTGATCCGATTTATTTGGGTTTGCTTTCCATAATATCTCTCCATTAAAAATCGCAGACAGCTGTACATTCTGTTTTTATGTTCATGATATAGACTATAAATCAGGAAGGTTGTGATAATCCACATATTCAAATGGGTAGGAGACAATATGAGAATAGCTGTTACGTATAAAACTAAACAGATAATAGACACCAGCATCATATACGAATGAGCTTTTTGATATGACCAATATTTCGAAAATATAATAAATAATAGCTTACCACCGTCTAATGGCCACACAGGTAATAAATTAAACAAAAGAATCGATACGTTATAAAAAGTGAAAAGCTGATAGTCAGCTACATTCATAAGCCCTATCGCTTGAAGGAGAAAAGCCGCTCCCTGAAGCCATAGATGCTGAATAGGTCCAGCTAGAACAACAATACTTTCTTCCTTTAATGATCGATTCCCATGCTCATCAACCTCAGCGACTCCGCCAAAAGGGAGAAGCATAATGGACTTTATCCTCCAAGAAAAAAAATGAGCAAGTATTGCATGGCCCATTTCATGTACAAAAATAATGATCATTAAAAAAAACAATGGTTTAAAGTTAGCTGTAATGACACTAATTCCAATCATGACCCATAACAAAGGATGTATATGAATTTTTTGAAAAAGTGAGAGGTATCTATTCAAATTGTATCACCTGAATTGGGTCAATAAAGGAATCACCCTTTTTGATTGCAAAATAGTAGGTTCCCTTTTGATTATCAGAAAGCTTGATTTTTCCTAACTCTGTTCCCTTTTCTACAAAGTCATAGAGTGGAACATCGATTTTATCTAAGTTTCCATACCAAGATTTTGTCCCGTCGGCATGTTGAAGAACAATTGTAAGCCCGGTTTCTTCTTTTTCACCTGCTTCAATGATGATTCCCTCATTCATTGCTTCAACAGAAGTTCGATTCGTTTCAACCATAATACCTTGGCCATTATCTTTAAACGATTCTAACACCTTTCCAGATGCAGGAGTAGCAAGCTCTGCTAACTGTGTTTTTTCATTTACTGATTTTTCACTACCTGATGTACCAGTATCAAACAAAGCTAATGGTTCACCAAACTGATCACGATACCATTTAGAAACAGTGGCAAACTGAAATTCTTCTTCAAGTGAGTAGTGTACAGCTGATTTCACTTTGTCAAACATTGGAGATCCATTTTTAAATACAATAGCTGTTAATAATACTAACACCGCTGAAAATAAAATTTTGAATATAAAAACTTCAGCACGGAAAAGCGGGTGGGCATCTTTATTTTTTCCTGGTCCACCTTCATAAGTAGGTGGTGAATATACGCCACCATATCTTTCCTCATCACTCATAAAAAGCGATGTTCTTTGTGACATGTCTTGGCTATTACTTCCTAGCAAACCTTTGTCTCGCTTTCTTTTTGCAATTCTCTTTCTTACTTCATCCGCTCGATGACTCATCCCCATCCATCCTTTTAGCAAGTTTGTACAAGTGTATGCCTTGCCCTTATAGAATATGAACATTTTTAAAGGAGCTATAATGGAAAGTTAGCCATTGATATAGGATATAAAGAAAAAAGTAAGATAAAAATGAAAAAGACTAGTGTTCCACCTTTCCACTCAGTTGCGGGAAGGTAGCGAAAGCTAGTCTTTTGATCTATTTATCTATGAATTATGATTTAAACACGG
Organism: Metabacillus sp.; assembly: GCA_035645575.1. GTDB lineage: Bacteria > Bacillota > Bacilli > Bacillales > Bacillaceae > Metabacillus. The sequence goes on along the minus strand of DASQMK010000270.1, from coordinate 6,385 downwards.
ACACCGAAGAATCTCTTAAGCTTTACAAGCATCCCTTTATTTGGTTCATCTAAAGACTGTAAAGGAACGGATTCACCTAAAATACGTCGTGCAATATTACGGTAAGCAATTGCTGCACGATTGTTTGGGTCCATTGCAATAGGTTCACCATTGTTCGAAGCTTTAATCACATCATCATCATCAGCTACAATTCCTATAAGATCGATTGATAAATGAGTGACGATTTCGTCTACATCCAGCATGTCCCCATTTTTCACAAGATGATTGCGGATACGATTAATGACTAACTTTGGCGGCTCAATTTCTTCCTGCTCTAACAGGCCAATGATGCGGTCTGCATCACGAACAGCCGATATTTCAGGCGTAGTCACTACAATTGCCTTGTCTGCCCCAGCTACTGCATTTTTATATCCCTGCTCAATTCCAGCTGGACAATCAATCACGATATAATCGTAATCTTGTTTCAATTCATTCACTAATTTTTTCATTTGTTCTGGTTTAACAGCTGTTTTATCACTTGTTTGTGCAGCTGGCAATAAATATAACAGATCTTCAAATCGTTTATCTTTAACAAGAGCTTGATGCATTTTACAACGCCCTTCCACCACATCAACCAAATCATAGATAATACGATTCTCAAGTCCCATTACGACATCTAGGTTTCGAAGACCGATGTCTGTATCTACTAGACAAACTCGTTTGCCCAATATAGCTAAAGCTGTCCCAATATTAGCTGATGTCGTTGTTTTACCAACGCCACCTTTACCTGAGGTAACGACAATTGCTTCACCCATTGTTAGATTCCTCCTTCAAACCTTGTTAAATTTGGTCGTAGATGAGTTAGTTGCTGTAATCTCTCAATTACCATTTCTTCATCTTCATTAAGATAAGCACATTCCATCTCAGAACCCTCATTAGGGATATGATCTGGAGCTCGATTAATGATGTCACCAATTCGTAATTGTGATGGCTTCATAAGAGAAGCAACAATAACTGCCTGGTTATTTCCATCACAACCAGCATGAGCAATCCCTTTTAAAGCACCTAAAATAAAAATATTTCCTGAAGCAATTACCGCTCCGCCAGGATTCACATCACCAATGAGCAATAAATCCCCCTTAATTTTCAATATTTGTCCAGAACGAACAATTTTTGTAACAGAAACAATTTCAGTCTCTTTTTTTAACCTTAATGCTTCGTGCTTAGTGATTACATTGCTTTCAATTGATTCAACTAAAAGATTACGCTTTTGTTTTATAACTGATTCTAGTTTTTCTCGCTGATTCGTATTAATTAAACGGTTTCCAACCTTAACATTTACTCCAATAACAGGGCCAGCCTGTTGAACATACTGTTTTAAAGATAGCATCTCCTCTAATTCTTGAAGCAATTGGTCAAAAGAACATGAATCATCGAGATGCAACGTTAAGCCATCTTTCGTGCCTTTGATCGTAACATATTGTTGTTTTTGGACCTTCATGACGTTCACCTCAACGATTTTACTATTCGACAGAACAGCCTGAATTCCTTTTTTTGCGCGATAATAAAGTGATCATTTTTCAGAAAAACTTGGCTTGTTGCCAAGTGTTAAAAATAAGCCATAACATAGTCAAAAGTGTTGTGAATAATTAATCTTCAGATTCAGCAATTTTTAATTTAGTTAAAAAGGACTTAAGCGGGAAAACAAATAGCAATGCAACAATCATATTTAACCCAAGGGTTGTTAGTAGCCTTTTTGTTGTAAATTGATAGAGCGGCATATTTGTCGTACCAATTACATAATTGATTCCATAGACGTAGAACTCCAAAACTGCGACTGCAAGAGTGGAGAGAAAGATCACGATAAAAAGTTGTCCATGAAGAACCTTCATTGCCTTTGAAATCAGATATGCTAAAAATCCATAGGCAAAAAGATAGATTCCAATCACCTCTACGTACACAACATCCTGTAAAAGACCGAAAATTAAACCAAATAGCATTCCTTGTGTTCTGTTTAAATAGACCGTGATAAAAATAACAAAAATCAACACAAATCTAGGTATATATAAATAATCTTCTCCTAAAAAAGGAAAATGCACAAGATGTGCGAAGGAACTTTCACTAATAAATGCAAAAAGGACAAGAAAAGGAAGAATAAATCGTCTCAAAATTATTCCTCCTCTTCCTCAGCTAATGCTTCAACAGGATCTTCTGAAGGAGCAACCCGATCTGCAACCCAAACTCGATCAATATCATAAAAATTAGCGGAAGGTTTAATATAAGCCATTTGTTCCAATCCATAAGAATCAGGCTCAACTTCTATAATTTCTCCGATAAGAATTCCATCTGGAAAAACTCCGCCTTTACCAGAGGTTAGGACCTTCTGACCTTCTACAAGCTTAATATCAGACTCTATTCGACGAAGTAAAAGAGCGCCTTTTTCCTCGTCATAGCCTTCAATTAACCCCGTAACCTTATCGTTATTTTCGGTTGTATCCTCATTTATATCATTTTCATCTTCAGTTTTCTTTGATTCAACAGGTAGGATTTCTGCTGATATTCTATTTTTTAAATCTGAAGCACTTAACAGTTGTACGGTTGAAGAAAATTGTGAAGTTGATTTTACTTTCCCAATTAGCCCTTCCGCTGTTACAACAGCCATATTTGGCTCAACACCGTCTTGTTCACCTTTATCAATTGAAATATAGTCGTACCATCTATCAGGATTTCGCCCTATAACAGCTGAATAAATAGGATTATATTGTCGTAAATCTGCGACTTTTCCTAGCTCAGTTTTCAATTTTTCATTTTCAACTTTATATTCTTGAAGATCTGCCTCAAGCTGCATATACTCATCGAGTCTACTTTTTAACAGCTCATTTTCTTCGTATGTATTTTTAAGATCTTTTATATTTCCAAAAACATTTGACACATAAGTAGCAGGTTTATGAAAAATAGACTGAAAAACACTTACCGTATCTTGCAAGAATTGCTCTGGCCATGACAGCTGTCGATCATCCTTTAACGAAAAACCAATTAATGACACTAACACAATAACACTTACCAGTAACAAGATTAGGCGTTTGTTTAGAAAAAATTGTGGCATGATGAACACCCTCTTATTCCAATTTAAAAACACACCGATAATGATGATGGCAAGATGCTTAATATTCAGCGACAAGCATAAAGGCAAGCAGGAATAGAAGGTGCTAAATTACCTTCTATTCCTGCTTGCTTAAATCCTAAAGACAGGCAAAGATGCGACGTCCTATCGCATAAGCCTGCACTTGCACATTTTGTGCTTTGCCGTTGGCACCTTGAGGTAACCCCAAAAACTTACTTAGAAAAATAATCTTTTAGGTATACGTTACCGGTGTTTCACTTTGATTTCGATTTCCTAACGACTGTCTCTTGCTTTATTTTTAAATAAATGAATGTGCTCTAACGCTTTACCTGTACCTATTGCAACACAATCGAGCGGGTCTTCTGCAATTAATACTGGCATATTGGTTTCTTCGCCGATAACTTTATCAAGATTACGAAGCAATGCCCCACCACCGGTTAAAACAATTCCACGATCCATAATATCTGCCGCTAATTCCGGAGGCGTTTTTTCTAATGTATTTTTGACTGTGTCCACGATTGTGTAAACTGTATCTTTTAAAGCTTCAGCAATTTCTGCTGCAGTAATTTCAATTGTTTTTGGTAAACCAGTTAAAAGATCGCGACCTCTTATATCCATGTTTTCTACACCATCAGGTGAACCTGCTGATCCTATTTCAACTTTTATGGCTTCAGCTGTACGATCACCAATCATTAGGTTATATGTTTTTCGAATATATGTAGTAATCGCCTCATCCATCTCATCGCCTGCAACACGAATGGATTGACTTGTTACAATACCACCAAGTGATATGATTGCCACTTCAGTTGTACCGCCGCCGATATCAACTACCATGCTTCCTGTAGGTTCCCATACTGGTAAATTCGCCCCAATTGCTGCTGCAAATGGCTCCTCAATTGTATATGCATCACGGGCACCAGCCTGTCTTGTAGCATCAATAACAGCTCTTTCCTCAACAGCCGTAATTCCTGATGGCACACAAACCATTACATAAGGCTTTCTAGCGAAAACTCCCTTTGTTTTAGTCGCCTGCTTAATATAATACTTCATCATCGTTGCAGTTGTTTCATAATCTGCGATGACTCCATCTTTCATAGGTCTAAGGGCAACAACATTACCAGGAGTACGTCCTATCATGTTTTTTGCATCATTTCCAACTGCAACAATTTGTTTTGTGTCTGTTTGTAATGCCACTACTGAAGGCTCACGAACAACAATTCCTTTTCCTTTTACAAACACAAGTGTGTTTGCTGTCCCTAAATCTATCCCAAGGTCTCTTGTACCAATACCGAACATAGGGTGTATCTTCCTTTCTGAAACGAATGTACTTTTTTACTTATTATTTTTAGGAAAATTGATAGAATACAACTTTCTTCTTTGTAAGGTAAACTGGCGTGTCATAATGAACAGATATCGATTTCACCTACATGACAACTTTCCTCATCATTCTTCCTTAAATCAAAGAGTCTTTTCGTACTTTCCTAAAAAAACTCATAAATCTTATTATAGCGTAATTGCTCAAAAAAAAAAGTATTAGATATAGCCTTTTTCTTTCAAACTAACATATTTTTGTTCACCAATGATAAGATGGTCCAAAAGTTCTATCCCCAACACTTTTCCACTCTCAGATAAACGTTTTGTCACTTCAATATCCTCTCTGCTAGGAGACGGATCCCCTGAAGGGTGATTATGTATACAAATTAAAGAAGCTGCTGATCGTTTTAAAGCTTCTTTGTATACCTCGCGTGGGTGAACAATTGACGCGTTTAGGCTACCAATAAACACAGTTTGTTTATGGAGCACTTGATTTTTGGTATTTAAATATAAGCAGACAAAATGTTCTTGGCTTAGAAAACGCATCTCTTCCATGACATAATTCGCTCCATCCTGTGGAGAGCGAATGACAAAACGGTCATCAAATGTTAATCGGTTCATACGACGCCCTAATTCTAGAGCAGACAAAATTTGAACAGCTTTTGCTGTTCCTATACCTGAAATTGTTGTAATTTCCTCTACTGATGCATCCTTTAACATTCTCAATCCTTCAAAATGCTTTAATAATTTTTGAGACAACTCTAATACAGATTCCTTTTTGGTACCTGTTCGTAACAAGATAGCCAATAATTCTTGGTTTGACAGCTTGTCAGCTCCTTCATTTAACAACCGTTCTCTTGGTCGTTCATCTTGTGGGAAATCCCGGATTTTAAAGGTTGATGATTCCATTTATCCTCCTTCGTTCCCTTTCTGCTCAAAACCTTTTCTCTATGTGTACTATAATGTTCCTATCCTACTGATTTATGCGATATCAACCACGGAAAATTTGTAGCTACCATTTTAATCCTGCATGAATAAGCTCTCTTTTTGTTCTTGCAATAGGCAACCCCATTACAGCATAATAATCACCTTTAATTTCTTTCACTAAGAGAGCTCCGAAGCCTTGAATACCATAGGCACCCGCTTTATCCATCGGTTCTTTTGTATTGACATATTCTTCAATTTCCCTTTGTGTCAATGAATAAAATGTAACACTTGTTTTTTCACAAAAGGAATGATGATTTCCGTTATGAACAATTGAAACACCTGTATATACCTCATGTGTTTTTCCCGAAAGCATTGACAGCATTTCTATCGCTTCTTTTTCATTTTTTGGCTTTCCTAGCATTTGTCCTTGAAACACAACAAGTGTATCTGATCCAAGTACATATGCATGCTGGTACGTTTTCGCTACACTTTCAGCTTTTTGTTGTGCCAATGATTGAACCATTTCTGCTGGGTGAAGATTCTCGTCCACAACCTCCTCTACCTCACTAACAATCACTTCAAAAGGAAGTTGAAGAAGCTCTAGAAGTTCTTTTCTACGGGGAGAAGCTGAAGCTAAGATGAGGCTTGAATTCATTTGTATAAAACATCCTTTCTTCGTTTCAGATTAGAAGATACTTCTATATCTTACCAAAGGAAATTTTTTTGGACAATTTCTCAATATTTAATTTTAAGAGGATTTCTTTTAAACACAGTTCAAAAAATTAACCCCCAAGCCTCCATTCTTTATCTTTAGTAAGAATGGTAGCTTTGGGGGTATATTTAACTTCCCTGTAAAGCTTGAACAACATCTAGGATAGATTGTTGTGCTTCCCAGCCTTTGTTTTCCTTAATATTTGCTGTAGCCGCTAAAAGCTTATCAATTAATTTTTTTTCATTATCATTTCCTGTTTGTATTGCGTTTAATTGATTTTCAATTTCTGAAATCTGATCAGAATTAACGCTTTGATTATTCGTAACAGC
>DASQMK010000269.1:0-8432 GCA_035645575.1 Metabacillus sp. | reverse complement strand
GCATATATTTCCATAATACTTTTGATAAAAATTGAAAATCATAATACTCTAAATATTGGTCGAAGTCTGTGTGATAAGATCCAACAATTGGTATACCGAGCTTTTTGGCATAATGTAAACCACATAGTCCAACATTAAATGGAGTTGCAACATGAACTAAATCTGGTTTGAAGCGTTGAAGCTCAGCTTTAACTTGTAGCATGTTTGGCAGAGCCAACCTGCATTCGGGATAAAGAAAAAATGGTAAACTTGTGAAACGGTGGATATGACTTGAAAACATGCTTTCCTTTGTACTAACAGGTGCAAAAACCCTATATTCATAGCCATTCTCTTCAAGATAATCTGTAAAGCGTTTTAAGGTTCTTGCAACTCCGTTAACATCAGGTGCAAAAGTATCTGTGAAAATAGCTATTCTCAATGCAATCCCTCCAGTTACAAAATAAATGAAAGGTACCTTAAATAGGCTCTATTTTTGTTTTGCTTGGCACTATAATGAAGACAGGAAAAAGAACCTGGTCATGATTGTGTAACTAAGAAATCCTATTGAACATCCTAATAAGCAGCCCGCTAACACATCAGAAGGATAGTGCAACCCTAGATACATTCTTGAAAGCCCTACACTAATGGCTAATGGTAAAAGGATCACGGTTAGCTGAGGCATAGATAAAATAAATGGAATGATAACAGAAAAGATTGCTGTTGTATGCCCAGAAGGGAAAGAGTGATCTTCTAAGGGATTGGCAGGTACCTTTGTTTCAATAAGTGCAAGATAAGGTCGCTTTCTTGGATATAACTTTTTCACTAGTGCAACTGGTAGATGGCTGAAAAGAAGGGATACAGCACTGGTTATTCCAATGATTTGTAAAAGATCGTTTGTGAAAAAAGTGAGAAATAAACAGACAGCTATTGTTGAGAAAGCTCCACCTAAGTGGGTAATGTTTCGAAAATAGAAATTCAACATTTTTTGATCGAAGTGACGATTAACACTTCGAAAAAGCTTGCATTCGAAATTGTACATGTTGGTCATAAGCTTTGTTTTCATTTATACGCTCCTTTATTTACCCCTTTTCTATTATTTTAGTAGAGAAATATTTAGTTAATAATAAGATATTGTAAAAAATCCCTTCACATAATATTCACAAAATTAACGATTGCTCCTGAAATTGTAAATTAATATTGATCGGAAATGGCAATGTGTATAGTAAAAAAAGTATGAGTTATGTGTAGAAGTGTGGTAAGCAGGATAAGAGGATGGTACCATTAAAGTAAAAGAGTAAGGAATTGACACAGATTATTATATTCCTTACTCATTAAGAAGGCTCTAGATATTTTGTGATTGTTCTGATTGAAGTGATTTGTAATACTGTCCTTTTTCAACATATTCACGACGAATTCTATCCATGTCTTTAATATCTTCTGGTGTTAATGTTCTTACAACCTTTGCAGGCCGTCCAAGTGCAAGTGTGTTAGGAGGAATTTTTTTTCCGGGAGGGACTAGACTGCCAGCTCCAATAAATGCTCCTTCACCAATTTCTGCACCATCAAGAATGACGGAACCCATTCCAATTAACGCCTTTTGGCGAATAATTGAACTATGTAAGATAACACTATGTCCAACAGTAACATCATCCTCAAGAATAAGGGGTTTGTTAGGACTTTGATGTAAACAGCATAAATCTTGAACATTTACTCGTTTTCCAATAATAGTAGGTGAGACATCACCACGAATGACTGTTTGAAACCAGATGCTGGATTCATCTCCAATTTCAACATCCCCAGTAATTGTTACGTAGTCAGCAATAAAAGCTGAATCAGAGATTTTAGGACTTTTTTCTTTATAAGAATAGATCATGTTTTTCATTCCTTTCATATGGAAAGAATATACTTTTCCTTTATTTTATTATATCAATAGACAAAGAAGAAAGTGAAAGAAGGTAGTGCAATGTGGAAATGGGAAGCTGAAATTGAGCCGGTAAAAGGTGTTATTGTTATCATCCATGGGGCAGCAGAACATCACGGTCGCTACAAATGGTTAGTAGAAATGTGGCGCTTGTCAGGCTACCATGTTGTCATGGGAGATTTACCTGGTCAAGGAACATCAACAAGAAGAAGAGGACATATCCTATCATTTGACGAATATATAACAGAAGTAAATCAATGGATAACTGAAGCGAAAAAATTTGGGGTGCCTTTATTTTTATTAGGACATAGTATGGGCGGTCTTGTTGTCATTAGGGCACTTCAAGAAAAACATCATGAAATAAAAGCTGTTATTTTATCTTCTCCTTGTCTAGGAATTTTGTTTAAGCCAAATAAAGCTCTAGAGCTAGCTTCAAGGGGATTAAATATTATAGCACCTTCATTTAAGGTTGATTCAAAATTAAGTGTAAATATAGCAACTCGTAATAAATCTGTTCAGGATCTTGATGAAAACGATTCTTTATATGTGACAAAAGTTTCGGTAAGATGGTATCGTGAATTAATAAAGGCGATGGAAGAAGCTCAAAAACAAGTTGGTAAATTTCAAGAGGTTCCTCTCCTTCTCATGCAGGGAGGAGAAGATAAAATTGTAGATAAATCACTTGTGAAAGAATGGTTTAACAAAGTGGATTTATTGGAGAAAAATTATAAGGAATGGAAAGGGCTCTATCATGAAATCTTTAACGAGCCGGAAAGAGATCAAGTATTTGAAACAGCAAAACGTTTTTTTGATGCTCATTCTGACTCCACTATATAGTCGTAAAGCATATCTTTGATACTGTCACTTTATTTAAAGTGACAGTGACAGTGATAATTTATAAAAATAGACACAAGAGGTGACACCCCCTTTGACAATACCACAGCATCCATTACGGTTAATGACGAAAGTGTATAGAGAAATCTTTCCAATTGCCCATTTTTATATTGGACAGTGGAAAGAACAAGCTGAAAAAATTCCAAATAAGGAATTACGAATTCAAGCCTTAAATAGCATCCAAGATAAAGAATTCCACTGTGAAGGTGGAGCTATATTAGCTATGATTTCAGGACCGCATAAACAACAATGCATTGAGTTTATTGTTGCATACCAAACAATAAGTGATTATTTAGACAATTTATGTGATCGAAGTACTTCATTAGATCCAGTTGATTTTCGTATGCTGCACCAATCCATGCTTGATGCATTAACATGTGGTGCTCCTTGCAGGGATTATTACAAATATAGAGAAGACCAAGATGATGGAGGATATTTACATCGTTTAGTTCAAACATGTCAAAATGTCCTTTCTGACTTAGAACATTATCCGATGATTTCTAAACATTTACTAGAGCTTTCAAGATATTATTGCGATCTGCAAGTACATAAGCATGTGAGAAAAGATGAGCGAGTTCCAAGGCTTGAGAATTGGTTTGAGAGTCATAAAAACAATGTACCAAAGATGGAGTGGTATGAATTTTCAGCATGTACCGGTTCAACACTTGGGATCTTTTGTTTGGTGGCCTATGCTTTTCAAGAGAACTTTGAGGAAAAACAAGCATTACAAATTAAAGACAGCTATTTTCCATATATTCAGGGCCTTCATATTTTACTCGATTATTTAATTGATCAAGAGGAAGATGAGTTGGGCGGGGATTTGAATTTTTGCAGTTACTATGATTCAGAGGCTGCAATGATGAAAAGATTAGAGCATTTTGTACAACAAGCAGATTCACAGTTAAGTGGTATTCCACACGAAAACTTTCATAAATTAATTAACCGGGGGTTATTAGGAGTTTATTTATCAGATGATAAAGTTGCAGCACATAAAGAACTTAATAAGCTTGCAAAAAGGTTAATAAAATTAGGAGGTATGACCAGCTTTTTCTTTTATTTTAACGGAAGGGCTTACCGTGCATTTCAAAAGTTTTCATGGAAAAAAAGTCCTCAAAAAGCAATGTGAGATAAAGAGGCACTCTTTTTTAGAGGCCTCTTAACATTTCTCAATTGCTACAATATAAGGTGGATTATTGTTCTTGTTAATAAATTGATACTGTAAAACATGGGCATCACGTGGATCAATCGTTTTAACAAAATCCATTAATGCGTCTCGTTCAACTTGTCCTTCCTCATGCCCGTGGTAAATCACTATTACAATCATTCCTTCGGGTTTCATGATAGCTAACAATTGCTGGATCGCTGAAATGGTCGTATCGGGACCAGTCACAATGGATTGATCTCCTCCTGGCAAATAGCCAAGATTAAACATGGCAGCTGCAATGGATCCTTTATGTTCATCAGCTATGACTGTTTGAATATGTTGATGTCCTTGTTGGACAAGTGTAACTTGTTCTACGATATTTTCGGTCATTAATCGATCCCGAGTGTTGAGGATTGCTTGTTCCTGTATATCAAACCCATACACTTTTCCTTTTTCACCAACTAACTTAGCGAGGAAAACAGTGTCATGTCCATTTCCAATTGTGGCATCTACAACGATATCTCCCTTAGAAACAGATGTTTCTAATAGTTGCTTTGCGAATGGTAAAATTCGTTGGAGCTTCATATCATTTTACCTCCGATTTATAATAGAACTTTCCTTGATAACTGTCGCGTTGTTTTAATTCCGCGTCAATTGAATTTAATACGTCCCACTTATTAACACTCCACATTGGCCCAATCATAAGATCAATCGGACCGTCACCTGTAATTCGATGGACAATCATTTCTGGAGGGATGATTTCTAATTGATCACATACGAGCTTCACATATTCCTCCTGAGATAGAAATTCTAGTTTTCCCTTTTCGTATTGCTTCACCATTGGAGTTCCTTTTAGCAAGTGTAAAAGGTGAATTTTTATACCTTGGACATCTAATTGGGCAACAGCTCTTGCTGTTTCCATCATCATGTCGTAATTTTCTAAGGGTAATCCGTTAATAATATGAGAACAGACAGGAATATTATGTTTTCGTAACTTTTCCACACCGTCTACATAGCTTTGAAAGTCATGTGCGCGATTGATCAGAAGTGCTGTTCTCTCATGTACTGTTTGCAATCCAAGCTCAACCCATAAGTACGTACGTTGATTTAACTCAGCTAAATATTCAACTACATCATCAGGAAGACAATCGGGGCGAGTAGCAATTGATAGACCGACAACACCTTCTTGATTTAAAACTGATTCAAATTTTTCTCTCAACACTTCAACTGGAGCATGTGTGTTGGTATAGGCTTGAAAGTAAGCCATATATTTTCCATCTTTCCATTTTTGGTGCATTTTTTGTTTAATCGTATGAAATTGAGTAACAAGATCATCAGCACGATCTCCAGCAAAATCACCAGATCCTGCTGCACTGCAAAATGTACATCCACCATGGGCAACAGTACCATCACGATTGGGGCAATCAAACCCTCCATCTAATGCAACTTTAAACACTTTATGACCAAAATGATGACGTAAATGATAGTTCCATGTATGATATCGCTTATTATCTAATGCATATTCGAATACAGAGGATTGTTTCAAATTAGATACCTCCTTGTATCATCAGTCCAAATTTTCCATCTAAACATTTTACCATGTCAGTTAAAAGAAAGACAGATTGGTTCAAGACTTACCAATAATTTAAATACAACTTTTAAACTAAGATTGCAAACAATAGTATTGATGAAGCTTTATTGACTTCATATCGTTTGGAGGAGAGAAATATGGCAACAAGACAATCCGTTAACGAATATTTACAGCGCTGTACGGAAGCGATTGAATATGCTCGCGAGCAATATAAAATTGGTTCACAACAAGAGCACTATAATGCATCTGAATATACAAAAGCACTACAAGGGTTAGAAAATGCGGTAAATGACATTAACCATCTTTCTCTTAGTGCGAACGACCAACAGCAAGATCAACTTTACCGAATGAGACTGCAGCTTCAACAATTGCAAAATGAAATGATTTTAAAAGGAGATGCAGAACGATGAAGAAGCGTTCTAAACAAAATAATCCTGAGCAAAAAACCAAAAATGGTATTAATAGTAATGATTTAGAATTTGGTCAAGATTATGATCCGGTTATTCAAACTAAAGCAAAGAATGCTAAAAAAGGTCAACCAATTAAATCAAAACAAAGAGTAGAGAACGAGTAACGATGAAAGGGCCAAATGGCCCTTTTTAATTTATAGGAAATGAGTGATACAAATTGAGGAATTCCTTAAATATGGATTTGATCTATTGACAATAAAGTGATTATATTTTAATGTACTAGGTGTACTATATTATTTAGTACATCTAGTACAAAAGAATTTTAAGAAAGAGGGAGAAGTGATGATCCAAATAGATCCGAGAAGTTCAACTCCCATTTATGAACAAATCGTCCAACAGATGAAAGAGCTTTGCTTTAAAGGGATTTTAAAGTCAGGAGATAAGCTTCCATCAGTTAGGGAGTTATCCACTTTGATTATTGCTAATCCCAATACAGTAAGTAAGGCGTACAAAGAGTTGGAAAGGCAAGGAATTATTGAAACACTACGTGGACGTGGGACATTTGTATCTCAAAATGCAAGAGAATCACTTGATGAAAGGAAGATGGAAGTGATTAAAGAGCAGCTAAAGCCACTTATAATTGATGCATTTTATGCAGGAATTGATTTTAACCATATCCATGAATGGATTGATGAGATCAAGAAAGAAGTGGGAGGTGAAAATAATGTTAGAGATAAAAAATCTGAAGAAAACACTTAATGGTGTTGAGGTTCTTAAAGACATCAATTTAAAACTTACACCAGGTGAAATCTTTGGACTATTAGGACGTAATGGTTCTGGGAAAACAACATTACTACGATGTATTCAAAACATTATTCAACCTAATCAAGGTGAGATTTTATTTGAGAATGTATCAATATCTGATAACCCGCATGTAAAACATAAAATTGTTTATATGGCTGTTCACAACCCATCTTATGATCGCTATTCGTATAAACAATTAGTTCGAATGCTACGCACAATTTATCCGGATTTTGATGTAACGTATGCAAATGAATTAATGAATCGATATGAATTACCTGAGTCAAAAAAATACAGGGATTTATCAACTGGAGTAAAAAAACAAATGGCTCTGATCCTAGCTTTTGCGATCAGACCAGCTGTTATTTTATTGGATGAACCAACAGATGGAATTGATGCTGTGACAAGACATGATTTATTACAGTTAATGATTGATGAAGTTGCCCATCGGGAGTCTACCATCCTAATCACATCACATCGATTAGAGGATATGGAGAGAATTTGCAATCGGATTGCATTTTTAGAAGAAAACCAAGTCTCAAATGTCCTAAATGTTGAGGACTTAAAGCAAGAGTATGTAAAAGTTCAACTTGCGTTTGAACAAGACATTCATTTGGAGATGCGAAAACAGGGGATTCCTATTCTTGAATCATCAGGTGTTTTTTATACGGTGGTCTTAAAACAAGATGATAGCGAGAGTCAGGAGTGGCTTCGTTCATTTGATCCAAAGATTTGGAATGAGCTTCCCGTCACTCTTGAGGAAGTTTTTATTGCCAAGTTTGGAGGGAAGCGCAGATGGTAGCCAAAGAGTTAATCAAAATTGAAATAAGGAAGCATTGGTCACAACTTCTTGTCCTTGTCCTTCTAATAGGGATGTTACCACCCATTCAATTGTGGATTCATTATCTTGCAATGAAAGATCATGTTATGCATGGCTATGAAGTTGATATTGGCACATTGGATATAGCATTTATTCTAAATGTCTTAGTGATTACATTAGCAATAGTACAAATAGGTATTGAGCGAAGCAATGGAACAATGGAATTTAATCTTTCGCTACCTTTTTCCAAGGGAAGTATTTTTATTTCGAAGTGGTTTGTCGGAACTTGGAGCATTCTTTTAAGTTGGGGCTTTGCATTTTCTTTGAGCGCTATTATTGTTCAGCTCATTGACATGCCAGTGATTAATTTAAATGAGTATTTTGGGTTTTTACTAGGTTCATTGCTCATGTTTTATTCCTTAACTTTTTCAGCGGGAGCCATAACAGGAACACCTTCTGCACAGGGGCTTGTAACGTTTACGATCAGTATATTACCTTTGTTAGTATTTGCTTTATTAACTGCACAAATTCAAATTTTCTTTATGAGGAATTTCCAACTAAGTGATGTGATATTAGAAGGAATTTTTCAAATAAATCCTCTTTCATATATATCTTTTCGATTCGGAGGATTTCCTATTAAAGAACTGTATATCCCATTTATCCTAGCTGGTTTATTTTTAATGATCGGATTTTATAGTTTTCAACGACACCCTTTTGAGAGAAATGGATCATTTTTTGTTTGGAGATGGATGGAGAGACCGGTCCAAATTATTGTGATTTTTCTGGGGATATTAGGATTTAGTACATTTGGTTATCTATCCACTACCCAAGAAAATTTACTAGGCTACTTTATAGGGGCGGCGATTGGAGCC
>DASQMK010000268.1:0-5698 GCA_035645575.1 Metabacillus sp. | reverse complement strand
ATGTGTGTATCTATTACTTCTTGAACTGCTTCATACCATACAGTATCTCCAGCAACATATAGTGTTTTCTCTGTTTGGTGCTTAAATACAACGCCACATACGAGTCCAGCAAGCTTTAAGATTTCCCCTCTCCCATGCTCGCCTTTTGTTTTAATTAATTGGATACCTTCAAAGACTGTATCCTCTTGTAACACCTCTACATTTTTGAAACCATCATTTCGAATTTCTGTCGCATCTTCTTCATTTTGGGAAAATATTTTGATCTCTTTTGGCAATGCTTCTTTAGCTGCCTCATCCCAATGATCAGAATGAAGATGTGTCACGATGACTGCGTCAATACCCTGAACAATAGTATCAAGGGAGGTTGGCAAGCCTACTAAAGGATTATTTTGATCTTGCCTTAGTGCATTTGGGAAAGGTGGGTAAGCTCCTTTTTCGGCTAACATTGGGTCGATTAGAAACTTTTTCCCTGCATATTCAACGACTATTGTTGCATTACGAATTTGATGTATATTCATATTTATTAGCTCCTTTTCTTTGAAATTTCCTTTGAACAATGTATATTCTAAACTATGGCCAATAGACGGATACATAGTTTAAATAAAGTGTTTTGGACGTTTGACTTTATTTATGAAAGGAGTTAACTAAATGTTAGATAATACGGATTTGCTTATCCTAGATGAACTATCCAAAAACAGCCGGATTAAAATGAAGGAATTGGGCGAGAAAGTCCATTTGACCGGACCAGCTGCAACGGCTAGAGTGGCTAAACTAGAGGATAGCGGCATTATTGAGGGCTATACCATTAAAGTAAACCAGGTCAAATTGGGATTTTATATACATGCTTTTATAACGATCATGACACAAAACACTACCCACCAGCCATATTTAACGTTCATAAAAACACAAGAGAAATATTTAATAAATAACTATAAAATCAGTGGGGAAGGTTGTTATCTCCTCGAATGTAAGTTTCCATCCAATGAAGTAATGAATCATTTTTTGGAAGAATTAAACGAGTATGCAAACTATAAATTATCGATTGTCATTAATAAATAACACTGAAGATAAAAAAACTGGCCCTAAGGGAGTATATTTATTAGTTTAATAGAACAAGGTCATAAGGTACTATACAGATTGAGGTGATATTAATGATCTTAGTAAGTTCTTGTTTAGTAGGGTTAAAGGTAAGGTATAACGGTACACATAGTTTAGATAATAAGATATGTAAACTAATAGAAGAGAATAAAGCAATGACTGTCTGCCCTGAATTGCTTGGTGGCTTTTCAACTCCAAGAGAACCTGCTGAGATAATAGGTGGTAACGGGGAAGATGTATTGGACGGGAAAGCAAAAGTGGTTGAGAAAACAGGCAGAGACGTTACGGATTTATACATAAAAGGAGCTTACATAACTTTAAAAAAGGCTAAAGAGGTTAAAGCAACAATAGTTGTTCTTAAAGAGTATAGTCCATCCTGTGGAAGTTCAATGATTTATAATGGCGAATTTCAAGGTAAGAAAATTATTGGAAACGGAGTCACTGCTGCATTACTTAAACGAAACGGAATAGAAGTAATTTCTGAAGAACAGTTTTCCGATAAAATAATTTAATATAATCTTCAATTTTTTACCCCCAAAACCAAAAAACTACGAGTGGAATGCCTTAAACCCTTGCTATTAAAGGATTTAAGGCGTTTTTTGTTCCTGCTTAGGAAATTATAAAATGCTTGAACTGTGGATAACTACTTCGACATCCAGCTCCAGCGCCTAGCCCCTCGAGGTCATAAGCTAATATAGAATTGAAGGCAAAGGACGCCTTCTATTCTATATCATCTTATTTGCCCTAGGCTGACCAAGGCGCTTGCGCTTTTGTTCCTTGAAGACACGATAAGGAAAATTATCGAAACTGTATAAGGATAGACAGACTTGCCTGGATTTGGTACATCTTTTTCTCCAATCAGGCAAGATCGACTTTAAAAACAATGAGATATTTATGTCAAAATATATTGAGTCAGGTTTGATGAAGAAGGAATAGTTACTTGTTTAGAGAATAGCTATTGAGTATGTAATTTATTAAAAATCCTAAAGGGGTTGTTAATTATGTCATATAGCCAAAAAGAAATTCCTTTTGTATATTTGAAGGTCATTAAAGCACGATTTGAAGAAATGAAAAGTATTGCTGAAAAAACATTTGAACAGCTTAATGAAGAATCTTTATTTTGGGTACCTAACGAAAATTCTAATAGCATAGCCGTGATCGTGAAGCATATGAGTGGGCATATGGTTTCACGTTGGACTGATTTTTTAATTTCAGATGGTGAAAAACCTTTTAGAGATAGAGATGAAGAATTTGAAAACTCAATATGTACTCGAAAAGAGTTATACCAGATATGGAATAAGGGATGGGATGTTCTTATTCATGAATTAGATTTTCTAAATGAGGAACATCTTCTTCAAGAAATATACATCAGTAATAACCCCCTTACTGTGATAGAAGCGATTGAAAAAAGCATGTACCATTATTCTTATCATATAGGGCAAATCGTTTATATCGGTAAACAAATTAAGTCCAATGATTGGGCGAATCTAACAATACCTAAAAAAATCAAATAAAATAATTTACCTTCGCTTGAACGCTTAGATTGCTGAAAAGGAGTATACATATGAAGGATACCCATAAGCTACTAAGAAATCTCAAATCTTTAGAAGGACCATTTCCAAAATTTGACGCTACAAATGGAAAAGCTATTGCTGCTTTAATTTTAGGCATTTTATCAATTATTACTATTATCTTCTCCGGATTTGGAATTATCCTTGGCGTTATAGGGTTAATACTAGGTATTATCGGATTAAATGAAATAAAGCGATTTGGACAAGAAGGAAGGAAAATGGCTATTATAGGAATTATTTGTAGCGGTTTAGGTATTCTATTAACTTTATTTTTTGTAATTATAGCATTACTACTATTTATGTCAGTGTAATTCATTCTTTTGTTCAACGATCGAGGCGCGTTTTACTCATTTAATGGGTACTTTTAATTAAATATAGAACTGTTTTAAAGCTAAGTGACAACCTAAACGAAAGTTGGCATTTAGCTTTTATTTATCCCTCAAACATTGGTTTAAGCCTATGTGAGGAGTTGTGAGATTGTGAAGAAATGTCCTTAAAATAACTGGTAGGTTAATAAGAACGTCGAACTGATTTTGTATTATAAGCTCGGGGGATTGAATAAAATTTGAAAATATTTTTTTGTATTATGCTTATTATATTTGGGAGCTTCTTAATGGCACTAACAGTTGATAACCTTGGTAAGACTGGTAATTCTATTTTGCATATAATAGGGTTTGGATGTTATATAGGAGCTATTTTGATTGCAAAAAGTAAGAATGAAAACAAAATATATAAGTATTAAACAAAGGAATGGTAAATTATGGTATATTCGATTTATAGAATTCATACATAACTAAACTATCCAGGGAGAGTGGTATTAGTGTTTGAGTATGAGCGTACTTTGCCTTTAGGTTTTAAACAACTTTCAATTATTAGGAAGGATGGTTATACAGTTAGAGATGTATCCTATTTAAGCCCGCATTGTGGGAACGTACCTGCTTATTTAGTTGTTCCCATTAATGAAGGGCAGTCTTTTCCAGCAGCCGTTTTTTTGCACCCTGGTCAAGGGAATCGAACGGCATTTTTATCGGAAGCTGAGGATTTGGCTTCGAAAGGCGTAATTTCTCTTTTAATTGATGCACCTTCTATACGTAAAGCTCCCCCTCAAGATTTGTCCCAAGAACAGAAGCTAAACCTTATAGTAGAGGGAGTAGTCGACATTCAGGGGTACATTCAGACAATAGTAGACCTTCAAAGGGGAATTGATCTTCTTTCAAGCTTAGAATATGTTGACTCTAATCGAATTGCATATGTTGGGCATAGTTTGGGGGCTACTTGGGGCGGAGTGCTTGCTGGAGTTGAGAAACGTATTAAGGCATACGTTCTTATTGCAGGATTCTCTAGTGTGTCTAATTGGCATAAATCAAGTGAACACCCACTAGCTGATTTGATTCGTAATAAGTTATCTAGAGAACAGTTTAATAAATTTATCTTTGAATTGGAGCCATTGGATGCAGTTCATTACATAAAAAAAGCCGCACCTGCTTCACTGTTCTTTCAATTTAGTCGTAATGACGAATTTATATCAAAAGACCAAGCGAATACATTTTACGCTGTTGCAAGTTCACCGAAGGAAGTTGCTTGGTATGAAACTGACCATCTTTTTAAAGAATGTAATACTGCTTATAAAGAGCGTATGCAATGGATTATGGGACAATTAGGGCTTCACTCTGAATAATCATTTACAGACTATAAAGCAATAAGAAGGTTATCTATCTTAGAAAGACCATTAACAACGGCTCGCGGTGACGGTAAAAGTTATATATACTCTAATTTCATTCCAAAGTATGCTCAGATGGCATTGACCATTTTAAGAACATATTACAACGTTTGTTTCCCGTATAAAACGCCCGATGGAGAAAAATTAACTCCAACTCAGAGGCTAGGGAATGCTGACAAGGTTTTTAAAGTAAATGATATAATCTACCTAAGATAGTAACTCACATTAGGAGGTATATGTTGTGTTAAATGAGGATTTAAAGATTATTTTGAGTAAGATAGAAGCGTTGGACAATCTAGAAATTGAGATGGAAGTTGATGACCCTGAAATTGAAACGATATCTATTCATCTATTTTCAAGAGAGGAATTTGAAGAAGGACAATTAGGATACAGTGTAGATGAAGAAGGTAATTCTTTGACAGGGAATAATGAAGGTGATTGGAAAGAAACTTGGTTTGTAATTGGATACGATGAAGATTTAGGAGACCCGATATTTGTAGATATTGAAGATAAAAATTACCCTGTAATGACCGCAATGCACGGCGAGGGTGATTGGGAACCAAAAGTAATGTTTTCATCACTAAATGAGTTTTTAGAGTATATATCAAATTAAAGGGACAGATATCCGTCCCTTTTTGTTATTTAAACTGCTAATTTAGGTGCTAAAAAGTTGTTATTTATTAGGCTAAAAGACATCTAATTTAATGCCTTCCCTCCCAAAAGTGAACCCGTTAATGTTGAATGACACTTTAATTATTAATACCTATAAGGTTAGGGGTACGGTGGATAATACGGTGGATAGGGTGCGTAATAAGGAGGGAAAAACAAAAAACACCGGTAAGGGAAAGGAAATCTTGGTCTATGATAAGGTGTAACAAATGCACCGGATGCAGTAACAGGTTGCTGTCTTATTTCGTTATTTTCCATGAAAACCCTCCTAATTTTAAACTAATATAATATACATAGACGTTTATATTGGAGTATGTACTACTTGGAAATTTGACTAATACTAGAAAATGGACATAAGAAGAATTAGAAAGAAAAAATTAATGTTGCACTTCTCTTAAATTGCAAACTAAACAGCCTTTTTAACCTAAAGGTGCTTTACTTCAATAAGGAGTAGAGCATTTTTCTTAATGTACTAAGAGCAGGTTAGTTGAAAAAGGAATACAAACTTTATTGTGGAATTATTGTCATTAGAAACGGTTGTTTAGGAGTTGGTTGAATGGAGAAATTACGTGAAATAGACTTTAGTTATTTTATAGGGCAGGTTGCAACTAATGTAAATACTGAAGAAAATTTGCCTTTG
>DASQMK010000267.1:0-4525 GCA_035645575.1 Metabacillus sp. | reverse complement strand
GGCAGCTGCTATCGCAGCATTAGATGATGCAGAATTTGTAGCTGAATGTCGTATGAAAAATAAAGATGGCCTAAAGCAATTTTACAATTTCTGTGAAGAGCTAGGACTTGAATATTACCAATCGGAAGGAAATTTTATTTTAATCAACTTTAATAGAGATTCTGACGAGGTATTTCAAGCTTTACTGAAAAATGGATATATTGTTCGCTCAGGTAATGCTCTCGGTTTTCCTACACATTTACGTATAACAGTTGGAAATACCCAGCAAAATGAAGAAATCATTAATGCATTAAAAGAATTTGTTCAATAAGGATGAAGAGGGTGCTAGCCAAAAGTGCGCAAGCCCTCTTTTTCTAGAATTGAAATACTTTGCGAATAACCTCAAAGATGACAGCCCGAAAAAAGGTGATTACAATAATGGTAAAAAAAGTTTATTTAATAGGTCTTGGATTAATTGGAGGCTCGATTGCATTATCCATTAAACAAAAAGATCCTTCTATTCGTATCATCGGTTTTGATATTAATAAAGAACAAGCTAACCTAGCAAAAAGAATTGGTGCCATTGATGAGGTAGCTATTGAGCTTTTTCCTGACCTTTCAGCTGTTGATATGATTTTTCTTTCTACACCTGTTCAACAAACAATCAATATTATTGAACAGCTTAAATCGCAGGATTTAAAAAAAGATGTTATTGTGACAGATGTAGGTAGTACAAAAGTGAAAATTGTAGAGAGTGCAAATGAACATTTGAATGGGAAAATAAAGTTTATCGGCGGGCATCCAATGGCTGGCTCACATAAATCAGGAATTTTAGCGGCAAAACCACATTTATTTGAAAATGCATTTTACATATTAACTCCTTCTAAGTATGTAACCTCCAATGATGTACAAAGCTTAAAAAATGTTCTAGATGGAACAAAAGCTAATTTTATTGAAATGACGCCTGAGGAACATGATGAAGTAACGGGAATCATTAGTCATTTTCCTCATATTGTTGCTGCTAGTTTAGTGTATCAGGCAAAGAATCATGAGGAAGAATTTCCACTTGTAAAGAGATTAGCTGCAGGTGGATTTCGTGATATTACAAGAATAGCATCAAGTAATCCTTCAATGTGGCGTGATATTTTGCTTCATAATAAAGGTCCCCTATTAAACCTATTCGATGAGTGGATTTTAGAAATGGAGCGAATAAAAGATTTTGTCGCAAAGGATGAAGCTGAAAATCTATTTACTTATTTTCAACAGGCTAAACAATACCGTGACGGGCTCCCGGAGAAGCAAAAAGGGGCAATTCCTTCGTTCTATGATTTATATGTGGATGTTCCAGATTACCCTGGAATTATATCAGAGATAACTGGATATTTAGCGAAGGAAGAGATTAGCTTAACAAATATCCGGATTATTGAAACACGTGAAGAAATATATGGTGTTTTAAGGTTAAGCTTTCAAACTGAAAAGGATCGCGAGCGTGCCATTGATTGTATTAATAAATATTCTTCTTATGAAACGTTTATGACCTAATGATAAAAGGCAGAAAAATTATTTAATATGAAATGATCCAATAAGATTTTTTAGAATGAATGAGGTGGAATCATGGTAGATGTAAAAAAACTATCAAAGATCAATCAATTAACAGGTACAATCGAGATTCCAGGTGATAAATCTATTTCTCACCGTGCTGTTATGTTTGGATCGATCGCCAATGGGAAAACAGAAATTTCGAATTTTTTAATGGGGGCAGATTGCCTTAGTACTGTTTCTTGTTTTCGAAAAATGGGTGTAGCAATCGAGATTCAAGAAGGTCATGTTACCGTTGAAGGAAATGGCTTTACTGGCTTAAAAGAACCAACAGACATATTAGATGTTGGTAACTCTGGCACAACGACTAGATTAATAATGGGGATACTGGCTGGTGCACCTTTTCATTCTTGCATTATTGGTGATGAGTCTATTGCCAAAAGACCTATGTCTCGTGTAACAAACCCTTTAAGAAAGATGGGAGCAAAAATTGATGGAAGACAAGATGGACAGTATACACCATTATCTATTAGAGGCGGAAGCTTGCAAGCAATTAACTACAATTCACCAGTTGCAAGTGCACAAGTAAAATCAGCCATTCTTTTAGCAGGATTAAATACAAATAATGAAGAAACGAAGGTTACTGAACCTCATAAATCAAGAGACCATACTGAAAGGATGCTTAGAGCATTTGGGGTTGAAGTGAGGGAAGACGAAAATTCTGCTTCTATTATAGGTGGACAATCCTTGCAAGCGACAAATATTTTTGTACCAGGAGATATTTCTTCCGCTGCATTTTTCCTTGTTGCAGGAGCTATTGTTCCTAATAGTGAAATTCTATTGAAAAATGTGGGAATCAATCCAACAAGAACTGGCATTCTAGATGTTTTAGAGAAAATGGGAGCTACGATTGAAATTACACCAAAAGAAGGTCACACGTTTGAACCTGTAGCAGATATTCTTATCAGAACTTCTTCATTAAAAGGAACAACAATTAGCGGAGATCTTATTCCGAAATTGATTGATGAAATTCCTGTTATTGCTTTGTTAGCAACACAAGCTGAAGGACAAACAATTATTAAAGATGCTAGTGAATTAAAAGTAAAAGAAACAAATCGTATTGATACAGTTGTTGGTGAATTGAAAAAAATCGGTGCATCAATTGAAGCAACTGAAGACGGCATGATTATTACAGGTAAAACAAAATTAACAGGTAACGCAACAGTATCTAGTCATGGTGATCATCGAATTGGAATGATGCTTGCAATTGCTTCATGTATAACTGAAGAGCCAATTGAACTCGAAAATTTTGGAGCAATCGATGTTTCCTATCCTACATTCTTTGAACATTTAGATTTATTGGCGAAATAATTTGGAAAAAGCCTTTCACGTTTAAGTGAAGGGTCTTTTTTTATATTGTTAAAGATGCAAATTTTAAAGGTATATTGATCTCTATCATGACATAAATATTCGTTTTCCATCATAGCTTGTCTTAAGAGGATGAAAGGAGGGGACGAATAAATGTGTTATATTATGGACAGAGTTGGTATATTGAAGAAAGGTCGAATTGAACAGGCCACACTGCTAGTAAATCATAATAAAATAGAATTTATCCGCCAATCGATGGATAATATTAAGTTTATGAGGATGGACTTAAGTTCTTATTTGATAACCCCTGGTTATGTAATGCTCGATTTTTCTCTTCATTCATTACTTCCTTTTCAAGACTTCAAGCAAAGAATTACACAATATTTAAAAAAAGGGTGTACTTCTCTTTTAACAGTTGTTGATGTTCAGTATGAAAAAGAGTTAGTTTCAAGTGTAAAACAAAGAAGACATTTAATGATTAATTCGCCTATTGATTATTATATGGGTATAAAGCTTTCTTTAAAGAGTTTAAACCAGTCAGTGTTGAGAAAATGTAAACAGCAACAGATTTCCATTGTTTTTGTTGAGATCAACAAGGATGATAGACTAGATGCGAAATCTTGGGGTTGGATAAGAGATGCAATGTTTTCTAATCCGATTACACTTATTCCCTATATGAACGATAAAACATTATCTCCCCTAAAAAAACATAGACTCTTACAGGATTGGATTCGAATCATGAGAGAACACCGTCTTTCTTCTTTGGACGAATTTTTAGAAGAAGGATTACCTCTTTCAAAAGATGTATTAATGAAATTAGGGATCTATCCAGTAAAAGGGGATATTCGAGTAGGGAGTAATTTAAATTACAATTTGTACAAAATAGATGACCTTAAATTCCATACTGATGGGAAACCGATTATACATCAAAATGAAATCTTACCAACCTTCACTTCCCATAATGGTAAACTTATTAATATTAATGGTGATATTTCTTTTCTCCCAGGTAAAGGTGAAGAATGTTTTATTTCCATTTCAGGTCGTTTTATGCCACAATCAGCCTCATTTTGATGTATGATATAGACAGAATATATTATCTTTGCAAAAGAAACATAAAACCAGCATTGGTTAAGAAAGGATCGTTTATGTTTAATCAAGTATTAAATGAAGCAATAAACCTCGTAAATAAAGGAGAAACAGAAGAAGGTCTGACTCTTTTAGAAAACATAACACCTACATTACATGATGAAGAAAAGCTTCAGTTAGCAGATCAATATTATCAATGGGGCATAATTGATAAAGCACATGAAATGATTGAAGAACTTCATTTTTTATATCCTGATGAGGTTCAAATAACCTTGTTTTTAGCAGAGCTTAAAATTGACGTAGAAAATGAAGAAGAAGCCATTGAACTTCTAAATATGATTTCTAAAGATCATAAATCATACCCCCATGCTTTACTCCTGTTAGCAGACTTATATCAAATGCAAGGACTACCTGAGGTTAGTGAACAAAAATTAAAAGAGGCAAAAGATATATTGCCGCAGGAACCAGTGCTTGATTTTGCATTAGGGGAGCTTTATTTTCATCAAGGACAATATAAGCATGCTATTCCATACTATCAAGATCTTTTAAAAGA
>DASQMK010000266.1:0-7158 GCA_035645575.1 Metabacillus sp. | reverse complement strand
CCTGCAGCCGAATACCCATCTACAGATTCCGAGATTAAAAAGACGTTTGTTTCCTCTTCCTGTATGTTAACAAAATAATGCTCATCTAAAAGCTCAAATGAAACTGGTCCAAAAGCTTCGTTTCCTTCAACACTACGATATTGCACTTTTGCATGTTCAACAGGATGGTATTCGAAATGTCCTTTTAACATATTCGTATAGCTGCTATGTATATCATAGGAAGCAAGACCTGAGTGCCATGCTAAAAAGCCTCCACCTTGGTCGACATACTTAACTATCGCTTTCCCGATCTCCTCAGTCATCCAGGTGTTCACCTTTTCGGCTGTTGGGTTGAGCCGATCTTCTTTAAATAAGATTACGGCATCAGGCATTTTCTCCAATTCTTCTTCTAACTGACTCGTGTGAATCTCCGCATAATCAATGTTTTCGGTTTCAGATAGTAAAGTTAATGCCTTGTTTAAGGATGCTTTACTCCTTTCTCTCGGATGATAGTAATCACCTAAAAGGGCAACGATTCTTTTCACATTAACCACTCCTAATATTCATTTTTTTACTCCTAAACAAGATTTGAGGGTCATTTTTATTGAGGCATTGGGTCTCCTTTAACATTAATAAACGTTGTATGACCAGATATGTTCTGTTTTTTCTCAATAATATTCAATATACCTCCTAGCTGATTCCTCAGGTGTTCCGGGTGCTTTCTCCCCACCCATGTCTGTTTTAATCCAGCCAGGGTGAACAGCAAAAACAGACACCTTATCTTCGGATAAATACTTTTTAAGTTGTTCAGAAAACATATTTAACGCGGATTTCGAAAGAGCGTAAGGATAATCCCCTCCATATGCATTTTGAAAGCTTCCCGCTTCAGATGAAATATTGATAATTGACGAATCAGGTCCTTTAGAAAGCAGTAGCAAGAAGTGTTTAACAACTCTCATTGGACCAAAAAGGTTAATATTGAAGGTTTCCTCCACCTTATCAATATCTATTTCTTCAATCGTTTTTGAACGCTCATCTAAAATGCCTGCATTGTTTAAGATCACATCAAGAGTGATATTTTCTGCTGCTAGCTTTTCTGCGGCAGTTTGACAAGTTGCTTCATCCGCCACATCTAGTTGGAGAAGATAAACCTGATTTAAAAAAAGAGAACTTAGGTGGTTTAACTGGCGGCTCCAGCAATTCAACCGTGACAGGCCCCATTTGTGTAAGACTCCTACCGAAGAAGCGAGTTCATAACACCTGAAACAGGCTTCAATACCCAAATTTATAAAATGGAAGAACTACAAAAGGAACATGTGTTACGATGAAGAAAAAACCTAAAAAGATATTCTTTTAATCTTTACTTATGAATATATTGATTCGCTTTTATAAAGGGTGTCACCTGCTTTTGATATGGAAGAAAATTTCTTTGATGATTTGATCTGCTGGGAGTGTCACCTTCATTTAAGTCATTAGCCACTCCCTCCCTTTCCTTAAATAACGATTCTATATCATTTCTTAAAAAACCATCTCAAATTGATATTTGTTTGATCTCAAATTGAGATATATAATAAAACTAAGAAATGAAGGAAAAGTTTAACAACATCCACTGCTTCTGAAATTTAAGGAGGATTGAACATGAGCCAATTAGCGAGAGAATCTAAAGTGAAGGCATTATTAGCCAAACAAAAATTCAATGAAAAAGAAATCGCAGAAATGTCAGATTCACAGATTGAATATTATCACTGGCTCTATTTTGTAGATTCTGTTTACGACTATATGTAATATTTAAACGATATAATATAGCAAAAGCTTTTGTACCTAGTACAAAAGCTTTTTTGTATGCTTTAGATTTATAAATCAGTGCGCAAATCCCATAACTCAGAGAAAAATCTTTGGTCTAGCACCTGTTTTAAGTAATTCACACCAGAAGAACCACTTGTTCCAATTTGAAGCCTATAATTCTTTCAACCGTTTTCATATGCCTAAAACGCCATTGTTGTAAGCTGTCTTCTTTATCGCCAAGCTTTTTGGCAAGTTGGTATAAATCCCAGTACTTTGCTGTATTTTGATAACCAGTAGTTCACGCCTTTTGAACACTTTTGTCATGCTGGTATGGTTTCGTAACATCGCGATTTAGTACATCTTCAGATATCTCAAAGCCCCTGCGATGTAAGGTTTTAATTGAAATATCATACAGACTTAGTTCATTAAAAGCATCAGTTCCCATCTAACAATTCTTCACTTTTTTGATTTAAGGCAACTTTTAAACAATTAAAAATAAATCCTATGGTTTAATAGCTAAATTACCTAACGTATCTATAAATTTAATTAAAGACGTAGGTACATATCTTTCTTTTCTATAAATAAATATTGTTTTAACTTTTCCGTATTGATTCGGAATTGAATGATAACTTAGGGTTCCTTCTTGTATATGCTTTGCAACAACACTCAGTGGTAGCATACTTAGCCCTAGTCCAGCAAATACACAGCCAACGATTGCATCCAGAGTACCAAATTCCATTATCTTATTTGGAACTGCCTTCTCTTGGTGTAACCATTGTTCAAGCTTTTCCCGATAAGAACATCCAGCACGAAATACAAGCATTGTCCTAGTTTGAATATCTTTAATAGAAGATATAGGTGGATGTTTTGTATCAGTTATGAGTACCAATTCCTCTTCAAATACTTCCTTTTGAATCAGTTCGGGGTGATGAATAGGTCCTGCTACAAATGCTCCATCAAGTTCATACTGAAGAACCCCTTGAATATTTTCCTCTGTAGAACCTGTTTTTAAGGTTAGATCAACTTCAGGAAAGTCTTTATGATACTTTGATAGTACGCTTGGTAATCGGACTGCTGCGGTTGTTTCCATTGAACCAATAATTAACCGACCTCTAGTTGTTTGATCATCAGTCATCATATTTTGAGTTTCTTCTACAAGATCGAATATTTTTTCTGCATATGTTAGTAACAAGCTTCCTTTGGCTGTTAATGCAGTCCCGCGATTATGTCTATAGAAAAGGGTTGTTTGAAGATCCGATTCCAACTGCTGTATTTTCATTGTGATATTTGACTGTGCATATTGAAGTTCTCTTGCTGCTTGAGAAATACTCCCCATCTTAGCAACAGTCTGAAAAATTTTTAATGTATTCAAATCCATTGTATTCCTCCCCCGCCTACCTTTTTGTTATCAAATTATCTGATAGCAACTATCATTATTATGTATTATTCAATATATCAAAAAACAGATATGCTTTAAATAGATCAACTTTTTGGAGGTTTTCAGTTTCAATACAATAAAAGAATATGCTCAAATCACGAGGTGAAATTTATGCTAAAGAATGAAATGACAGAACTTTTACAAATTCAGTATCCGATTATACAAGCTCCTATGGCTGCCGGAGTAACAACTTCGAAATTAGTAGCTGAGGTTTCAAATTCTGGAGGCCTAGGAATGATTGGTGCAGGTTATATGACACCAAATCAAATACGAGAACAAATTAATGAAATAAAACAATTAACATCAAACCCATTTGGAATAAATCTCTTTGTTCCCGATGAATTTGATGTTATAGAGGATGAAGTAAAATCAGTTAACAAGATATTAAACCCTTTTCGTGAGCAACTGAATTTACCTGGAAAAGATAGCTTTGAAATTCCTAATTTTAATACTGTTTTTGAAACATTTATTGACCAAATAATGGTTGTAATTGAAGAGAAGGTTCCTATTTGTTCCTTTACATTTGGCATTCCTTCTAAGAAAGTAATTGCTGAATTAAAAAAAAATAACATAACTCTGGTGGGAACGGCTACTACTGTTAGAGAAGCAGTTGAAAATGAAAAAGCAGGGATGGATATTGTTGTTGTTCAAGGTAGTGAAGCTGGTGGACATCGCGGGAACTTTATCGATGGGTACCAGGAGAGTTTAGTCGGTTTAATGTCACTTATCCCACAGGTTGTTGATAATGTAAACATTCCTGTTATATCTGCTGGAGGAATTATGGACG
The DNA here is from genome assembly GCA_035645575.1 of Metabacillus sp. Lineage (GTDB taxonomy): Bacteria > Bacillota > Bacilli > Bacillales > Bacillaceae > Metabacillus. Next base: position 3,169 of record DASQMK010000266.1, on the reverse strand, counting down.
GAAGAGGGTTAATGGCTTCTTTTTGTTTAGGGGCGAAGGGTGTACAAATGGGTACGGCTTTTTTGACTTGTATTGAAAGTGGAGCACATAAGGTACATAAAGAGGCAATCCTTAATGCTACCGAAGACACCACTATATTAACTCGTTCTTTTTCTGGTAAATGGGCAAGAGGAATAAAAAATAAATTTATTTTAGAAATGCAGAGGCATGAAAGATTTTTACCAGATTTCCCAGTTCTTAATATACTAACCCAGGATATCAGGAAGACTTCTATTGATCAATATAATCTAGAATTCGTGTCACTTTGGTCTGGTCAAAGCCCAAGGTTAGCTAAAAGTCAAACAGTTGAATCATTAATTAAAAATATTATTGTAGAAGCTAATAAAATAAGTTTAAACATACAAAGATTATAGTAACTCATTGCTCTTATGTAGATCTCTTTTCAAACTAATTTTTGGTTGTTCAATTTGTAAATTCAATGATTTTTAAGAAGTAAAGAAGACAAGAATGACTGTATTGATAAGTTCCACACCGGTATTTATCCTTATTAACGAACGTAAGATATTAATAATCCTTCACATAATCTGTTCCTCTCTTGTAAATATTATATATGTTCTTAATTAAAGAAGGAGGAGGCTAAAATATGGACTCACAAAGGGCACAAGAAATATCGTCTTCATCGGTAATGAGCATTGTAACTTATAATGGAAAACAAATCTACATAGAACATGTGGATCAACAAAAAGGGATGGCCACTATTCATCCCCTAGATGAACCTAATAAAAAGGAAACTGTTTCTGTAACCAATCTAATTGAGCAATGAAATATTACAATAAAGAATAGAAGGATAAACCAGTGATGTTGTCCTTCTATTCTTTATTAGAATCCTTTCTCAAAATACGCAATAAATAGTTGTCCACCTTAAAATTATTTTCTGTAAAAATAGCTATCACTTCATCTTTTTGAATAACATTCTATTCTTGATGAATGAGAGAGTATGAATAATCAACTTCCTCTCATAATCTTTTCCATTATCTTCCACCAGTTTATGAAAATAATCCTCAAAAGTTTGTTCTTTTGAACCCCCTGCTAAATAATCAAAGCAACTTCGAGAACTAGAGTCAGATGGCTTAATTAATCGCAAGGTATATCCAGAGGTTCCTCCCCGTGTTGAATATTCATTGACCTCAAAAGGAGAGGAATTCATTCCTATTATTGATTTGATGGAAGAATTCGGGAAGAAGTTTGTAGAGCAAGTAGATTAATCAAAATAAAATAAGAGAAACGTTACCACAATAAAACAGAATTTTATGGTTTCAAAGTTAAAAGGTGCACCCAGTTAGTGCGCACCTTTTATCTTTGATTCAAAATGTATTTTTACATATCTATAACCTTTCACATTGTAATGAGGAATTATGCGTTTGCGTCTAAGCTATCCTGACTGGTAATTAAGTGCTTAAAAAGTCATTCCATCCCACTTTTTTAAATCCAGTATCTAAGTTCTCACAAATCTGCCCCTTTAGTTGACAAGACAAAGTCAAAAAGCTTTTATTTTTGTAGATTTTTCTTCATAAGTGATGCCACTTGTATATTATCTTGTTGAGAAGTGTTTTCTAGATGCTTAATAATTAATTCTCGTCGTTCCACAGGATGATTTTGACTTAATTTTGCTTTTGCATCAATTTTTGTGATTTTAATTCTAAACGCTACAATTCCTTTACTCATTCCTTCTATAAAACTAGGTTCAACATCATTTAATTTGTATGGACTTTCAGGGCTTTCATATTTATTTACCAAGTCATTTAAAGAATCGAATATTAACTTGTTATCTTCGATGATCTCCATCTTTCCATATAAATGGATAGACACATAATTCCAAGTAGGTACTGCTTTAGTTGTTTCGTACCAAGTAGGTGAAATATAACAGTGTGGACCTTGGAAAACCGCAAGGACTTGTTGATTTTCAACATCCCTCCATTGTTCGTTCGGACGTGCAAAATGACCATATAAAGTATTTTCAGATTTATTTAACATCAAGGGAAGATGAGTAGCGTAAGGTTCTCCTTTATGCTGAGAAAATAAGGTTGCAAAGCCATATTTTTCGATAAAATCATAAATTACTTCTTCATCAACAATTTTAAAATGTTTAGGTATATACATAATAATCCACCTTTTTTAAAAATTATATGAGTGATTTGGTCATGATAAAGTCCATTTGTTCTTCATCACCCATATAAAAAGAATGGGCTCCTGTTTGAACAAACCCCATTTTCTTATAAAAAGCAATAGCATTTTCATTTTTTTCCCAAACACCTAGCCAAATTTTCCTTTTATTCTCCTTCACTGCTATTTCCATAGCTTTATTTAACAGATATTTCCCAAGTCCATGTTTTTGAAATTTGCTCCTTATATAAATTCTTTCAATTTCAAGTGCTTCATCACCCATTTTTTCAGATTGAGCATCAATGGTATTGACCTTTAAATACCCAGCGACTTCATTATTAAAATAAACAAAAAAGAATTGTGAAGAAATATTGGATAATTCTTTTTCTAATTGTTTTAAGTTAAATGCCCTTTCCAAATAGGCATTCATATTTTCGGGTGAATTCTGTTGCTTAAATGTTTCATTAAACGTTTCATAACTAATTTCTTGAAGTTGGTGTGAATCTTCAAGGGTACACTTTTTTACTTTTTTATATTTATGGTCATTATCATATGTCGCTCCTTAAAATAATCAATAATTTCTCTTGTTTCCCTTTTTTACAAATTCCCAGTCTTTTTCTATATTTTTCCTCACTCTTTGAAGAAGATTGAATATGGTTTCTACTTCTGTCTCGGAAAATCCCTTTAATGCAACCATATTAGAATAATCATTTTCTCTTTTTATAATTGGAAAAACATTTTCCCCTTTCTCTGTTGGAAAGAGTTTTTTAATTTTTTTGTTATGTTTGTCTTCTTTCTTTTCAATAAAGCCATTAATTTCAAGTTTTTTTATAGCACGAGATGCTGTTGTTCGATCTACTTTTATCAACTCAGCTAACTTTTCTTGAATGATTCCTGGGTTTTCACATATTCGCACAAGGTACAAATACTGTCCTTTTGTAAGGTCATATTCTTTAAATTCTATATTACTTATAGAATTTAATGCCCTTGCGATCATTCCAATTTC
>DASQMK010000265.1:0-6854 GCA_035645575.1 Metabacillus sp. | reverse complement strand
GAAAAGCACCTCAAAACGGAACCCTTTAATAAAAGACTGACTGTTCTTTTACCTATATTTAATTTTATTTTATTAAACCATTTCTAGTACCTAATATAATCGCCAATCCACCTACTCCGACAAATATGCCACCAATTAATAGCTTGTTAAAGGTATTTGTTGCTGTTTCTGGTAGCTGCTTTCCTTTATTTGTTTCTTTACCAGAATGATTGACAGGAGGTACTGATTGTTCTTTATCTACCTTTGGGTCAGATTTATTTTTCCCCTTATTTTGTTCCGTACCACCATCCTGTTCAGGTTGAGTTGGTGATGAATTGTCATCTTCCGGAAGAGGATCAACCACTGGATCTTCCTCAATTATTTTGTCATAATCTCTAACTTTATATAAATAGAAATCATCTAATGTTCCCCATGCACCTGGATTTGCTTCAATATTTGCTCCGATTGATAGTGTTCCATCAACAACTAAAATGTCTTCAATTTTAGGATTACTCCAATTTACCCAACCGTTTAAAGCTGTCTCTTCTTCCCATTCTTCACTACTTGTATAAGCATACAGATACATATTCGATTCTGTTGCATCCCCACCTTGCAGGAACATAGAAAGATTATAGTAGCCTGGTTCTAATCCAGTAATGGTTTGCTCTACTCTAAAGTCTACTGTTTTATCTGAATAAAAATGAACTGCATATTCCCCTGATTTTGCATCAGCAGCCTTTTGTTGATACGCAGTGTGAGGAGAAGTCTCGTCCTTATAAAGGATCTCCCACATACTACGATCAGCATCTTCAAAGCTTGGATTTATGACAAAGTTTTTAGGGTTGATTTGCAGGTTCGCCTTTACCGTTCCTCCACCTTCAATAACGCCATTTATCACATAAGTGCCAACACCACTACTTATTGCTTGCGATAAAGCTTCTTGATCCCAAGTAACAGCTTCAGTACCTTCACTTCCATCATTGTAGATAACCGTCACACTACCTGGTAGTGCAATCTCTTCTCCTAAAACAACACTTACCGAGATGTCTTTTATAACATCTATTAAAAGGTCAATGTACTTATAAACATAACAATCGCTAACAACAATGATACAAACACTCTATTATTTGCTCTTTTTTTCATCTATTCTCATCCCCCTTAGTAAAGGTCCTTATTCTATTAATCTCTTTTGAAAATCACCTAGATGGTAAGCGCTTCCTTTTTGTTGTTCAACCATTAACGAACAAGGCATAAAGAAGGAAAAGAATGCCTCAAATTAATGAAGTCATTCTCGTTTTCTTCGTAGATTTGTTAGTTCTGTTTCGACTTTTCTAGTATTCTTACTTCATAAATATCAAGAGTGAGGTCACCTTTGATTTCTTCTCCACTCACCATATCTTTCACCATGAAATCAATGCTTATCGATTGTTTTTCCTCTGTAAAGTTCATAACAAATAGGTAATCACTTTCAGGAGCTTGTCTTACTTGCACAGATACACCTTTACCGTGTTTTACTGAATAAACCGGTTTTAGTTGAAGCTCCTCAATTAACTCCTGATAGAAATCATGATGGAATTGATGATCTAGACGCCCGCCGATATAGTGTGATTTTCCTTCACCAAATCGGTGGCTCGTTACAGCTGCCGTGTTTGCATAGAAATCCTCTTGATAAATTCCATCTATAGTTGCCGAATTCACCTCAAGAACCGTTGCATAATCCTTCAACTCATATGATTGATTACGATATGTTACATAGTTTCGATCCTTAGGATATAGAGTATCGGTTTCAACTGGCTTCATGCCAAAGATCTCTTGTAAATCCTTGTGCCACCCACCTAGGTATGTGAGATCATGCTCATTCACAATACCGCTGATATAGGTCATCACTAATGTTCCACCGTTTTGCACGAAAGTTTTTAAACTTGAAATCGTTTCTTCACTTGCTAAGTAGAGCATCGGTACAATTAACAGTTTATAGTTAGAAAAATCCTGCTCCTTTGTAATAACATCCACAGGGATATCCTTCTCCCAGAACGTACGATAATGCTGCTGCAATGTTTGTGGATACTGCTTTGTTTTCATTCCAAAACCTTGTGCATCATTGATCGCCCAATTATTTTCCCAATCATAAAGGATCGCAACATCTGCTGGACGATTTGTCCCAACAACATCAGATAACTTTTCTAGTGTTTGCCCAACCTTTGCAACTTCTTTAAACACACGGTTTTCTGAACTATTATCATGATCAACAACTGCACCATGGAATTTTTCTGATGATCCTCGTGATTTTCTCCATTGGAAATACAACACACTATCAGAGCCATGTGAAATCATTTGCATGGAGGAGAGCAAATGCATGCCTGGTCGTTTTGCTTTATTGATATCATGCCAGTTTACACCACTTGGCGTTGATTCCATTAATAAAAACGGTTGTTGCTTTAAGCTTCTGTATAAATCATTAATGAAGCCCACTTTCATGGCTAAATCTGCCGTGCTTTCCCAATCATTATGCCAAGCAGGGTAAGCATCCCAGCTGATAACATCCAAATGTTTCGCAAACTTACTATAATCAAGTGCCTGAAAAGGAATAAGATCAAATGTATCTGCCATAAAGTTCGTTGTAATTGGGATTTCTGGCGTCAATTCTCTTAATGGCACAATCTCATTTTTATAAAAATCAATTGTTTGATCAGTTACAAATCTACGCCAATCTAAATTCAAGCCATGTACTGCATTTTCACCAATAGGTGACGGTGATTCAATTTGTGACCAATCACTGAACGTATGACTCCAGAAAGGCCCCCACCAGGCATCATTTAATGCTTTCAAGTCGTGATTATACTTTTCTTTAAGCCAGTTTCTAAAGGCATTTTGGCATTTATTACAATGGCATTCTCCGCTATATTCATTGGAAATATGCCACATGATTAAACCTGGATGGTTGCCATATCGTTCAGCCAACAAACGGTTCATCTGTTGAGTTTTCTCACGGTACACTTCAGATGTAAAGCAATGATTATGTCTTCCCCCATGAAGCTGTTTCACCCTGCTTCCGTTTACACGTAAAACTTCAGGATACTTCTGAGACATCCAAGCTGGTCGAGCTCCACTAGGAGTTGCTAAAATCACTCGCCCTCCAATTCCATAAATGTTTTCAAAAATCTGATCTAACCATTCAAAGTTATAGACCCCTTCTTCCGGCTCAAGAGCACTCCACGCAAAAATACCGACTGAAAACGTATTTGTATGTGAAAGCTTCATCAGCTCTATATCATCTGCTAAAATATCAGGTCTATCTAACCATTGATCAGGATTATAATCTCCTCCATGAAGCATGAAGTGTGCTTTTGTTGTGTATGTTTTTTCAACCTTTGACATAATTCTCTCCTTCTAAAAAGAAATTTCCTTACCCTTTTGTTCCACCTGCTGTTAAACCTGATACAAAATTCTTTTGTAAAAGGATAAAGATGATGGCAATTGGAATACTGATTAAAATAGCCCCTGCTGCAAACGTTGTATAGCTTGCTCCCATTACATCATTAACTAAGTTATATAAACCGATTGGCAATGTGTAAGCTTCAGGTGATCTCAAAATCGTAGACGAAAGAACAAAATCCCCTAATGGACCAGTAAACCCATTCATCGCAACAACTGCAATCATTGGTCTTGATAATGGCATAATGATTTGCCAGAAAATTCTTGTATTGCTTGCGCCGTCTATCATGGCGCTTTCATCTAAATCTCTTGGAATCGAATCCATATAGCCTTTCATTAAATACGTATTCATTGGGATTTGTCCGCCAATATATAGAAGGATTAATAACCAATGACTGTTCATCATCCCTAAAATTTGCGCTAATACAAATAGTGCAATTAAAGCTGAAAACTGCGGAATCATTTGTAGTAATAGGAATAACGTTAATGCATTTTTTCTTCCTTTAAAACGAAAACGCGAAAAGGCATAAGCTGTAAATGAAACACTTAGTATCGTCCCTATCATTGTAAAAACACTAATTTTTAGGGAGTTTAAATACCACTGTCCATATTGCAAACTTTCTTTCCCTGCAAATAACTCTTTATAGTGATCCAATGTTGGATTTTTTGGAATGATCGACGTACTGATCAAGCTGTTACCTGGATTGAAGCTTGCTCCAACCGTCCAAAGTAAGGGATAAATGATGATAACCACCATAATCGCTAAGATTGCGTAAGAAATTAGGAGACTAAACGACATTTTTCTCTTCATGTTTGTCAGCATCACTTAAGCCCCCTCTTTAAATGAATTGGTTCTTCTGAATTGCCATAACGCGATCGCAATGACAAAGATAGATAAAAGAATCGTTAATGCTGCTGCTAAAGAGTATTGACTTGACTGCATCGTTAACTTGTAAATCCAAGAAACTAATATATCTGTTCCGCCAGCAGTTGATCCGGGAACTGCAGGACCACCGCCATTGAATAGATAAATAATATTGAAGTTATTAAAGTTGAAGGTGTATTGCGTAATAATAATTGGAGCCATAGCAATTAAAATCATTGGCAATGTAATATGTTTAAACTTCGCAAACATGGAAGCACCATCGATCGTTGCTGCTTCGTATAAATCTTCAGGTATAGATTGAAGAACACCTGTTGTCACAATAAAAATATACGGAAATCCTAACCAGCCTTGCATAAGAATGAGCGCTACTCTTGACCAGTTAGCATCTGTCAACCAAGGGATTGCATCGATTCCAAATGCAGCAAGGATATCGTTATTAATTGCACCAAAGCTATCATTAAATAAACCGGCAAAGATCAAGATTGTAACAAAGCCCGGAACTGCCCATGGTAACACCAAGATTGTACGGAAGAACTTTTTAAAACGAATGTCTTTTTGATTCACTAATACAGCTAAGAATACTCCTAAACTAACCTGAAGAGTTGATGCTACTAGCGTCCATATTACCGTCCATGCTAAAACATCAAAGAATGTTGCACGCCAAATATCTACTGTAAATATTTCAGCAAAGGTTTGAAGCCCTACCCAATCAGCTAGATTAGCAGGCGGGGAATGATATAAATCGTAGTTTGTAAATGCTAGTGCAAAACTAAACAAAATAGGGAAGATAACTGCAAAAATTAAAATAAATAGAGACGGACCACTAATAACATAAGGATACCCTTGAGAAATGAGATTGTGGTACTGCTCCTTCAATGAACTTAACCTTTTATTTTCATCACGTAATTTTCCATTTTTAAAAGCATCACGTAGGTTCAGATAATAAACAGCTAATCCAAAGCAAGTGACAATGATAGCAATAATCCCTTCTGCTAAAAGGAAAACGGAGTTATCACGTGGTACCTCTGTACCTAAAGTGAATAAACCCCAAAACCCCATATTTAGTAAATCACCAAATACTGCAAAGAATGATATTCCTAGAATAAGGAACAAAAGACCTTTTACCCATTGCTTATTATAAAATTGACCTAGGCCAGGAATAATTGATAAAAGTAAGGCTATTCTACGATGTTGCACCTTTTTCACCTCTTTAAATAGACGGACTTTGATACTGTGTCCTTATAGTAAAATGGTGTCAAACATAAACTGTGTTTGACACCATTATTCATTTCTACTTATTTACCGCCATGCTTAGCTTGAATTTGCCCTTGAATGGTTTCAACAGCTTGGTCTAACGCTTCTTTTGGCTCCGCTTTACCTGTTGCAATTGTTTGTAATGCTGCATCTGCAGGTGTCCAAACTTCGTTCATTTCAGGGATGTTTGGTGTTAATTCTGCAAATTGAGATTGTTCTGCAACTGCTTGAGCTGCTTCACTTTCAGCAACAACTGGATCATCAGCTAAAGCTTGTACAGCCGGAACTTCTTTTGTCACTTCAAATCTAGTTCTAGAGTTATCTTCGTTTGCAAGGAACTCTACTAATTCTTCAGCTAGCTCCGCATTTTTTGAATAGCTGCTCACATTGTAGCTTTTCACACCAACGAATGAACTCATATTTTCACCATTTGATAATGCTGGTAATTTTGCTACACCGAAATTAACTCCTGCTTTCGTAAATGGATCGATATTCCATGGGCCAGAGATAATAGCCGCCGCTTTACCTTCAGTAAATAAAGATTCTAACACGTTAATTCCTTGCTCACCGATAATACCAGCTGGGAATAAACCTTCTTGATAGAATTTTTGAATATACTTAGCACCTTCAACAGCACCTTCATTATTTAATCCAAGATCTGAACCATTGAAAGCTCCACTTTCATCAGTACCAAAGATGTATCCACCATAACCGCTCATTACACTTTGCGCATAATAAATTTGATCAAATAATGCCAAGAATCCAAAGTTTTTTCCATCTGTCATTTCTTTAGAAAGCTCATACCACTCACCTAATGTCGTTGGTAATTCTTCTTCAGAAACTAAATCTTTATTATAATAAAGCATTGTTGTTTCTACTGCTTTTGGTAATCCATAAACCTTGTTATCTACTTTTTGTGATTGCATTGCAACTTCTGTATAAATAGATTGAACATCCTCAGGAACATCTAGTTCTTTGATTAGTCCTTCTGTTACTGCCGTTCCAATTTGGTCACCAGGCATTGTTAGAACGTCTGGACCCGTACCAGCAGGTCCATCTAAACGTAAATCCTCAATTTGCTGGGCATACGCTTTTTCGACAACCTTTACTGTTACATCATGTTCTTCTTCAAATTTAGCAATAGCGTCTTCAATTCCGCTTGCTTTCTCAATGTCCTCCCAAACTAGTAAATCATACTCTTTATTTGTCTTTGCTTCATTTGAAGCAGAACCTTCTTTGCTACTCTCTTGAGGCCCACAAGCAACTAGAGCCAAGATTAGTGCTATCGTACTAAAAATAC
>DASQMK010000264.1:0-4995 GCA_035645575.1 Metabacillus sp. | reverse complement strand
CATAATGAAAAACAGTTGGTATGATAAAACCATTTATTATTGCAGGTATCTTGATCTCATTATGTTTTAATGAGGAATCAATACTAATATGACAGTTTTCTTTGCTCGTTCCAAAGTGCAGATTAGTATTTGAGTACTTGTCTATTTGAAGTGTATGATAAAGTTTACTATTTACATAAATCGTTTTCTCTGAATCAATATTCTTATATAGGATAATTTTAACATTCATATTTATTCCTCCAAGTATCTTACTTATGCTCCATTATGAAATATTCATTCTATCTTCGCCCTAATTGCACTTGATATAGTTACATATCCATACATCAAAATGGTACTAGAATAAACTATTAGGAGATTTGAAAGTAACTAAAGGAGAGGATACAGTCTATGGAAGGTATAGGAATCATAGTACCCCGAACTATTTATAAACAAATTCCTAATCTAAGCGGAAACCACAAAACGATGTTTATGCTTTTTGAACGTGCAGCTGCAAAGAATAATCTTATTCCATGTTTTATTCGGTTAGGTCATCTCCGCCCAGACAAAAAAAGTGTCATTGCCTATGTCAAAACTGATAAAGGATATAAATTAATGAGGGTACCAAGGCCGAATGTTCATTATTCTAGAATACTTGATCGTCACCCTGTTATAAGGAAAAGAATCTATGACCTTCATAAAGTTGGAGTAACGATTTTTAATGTACCTAACTATGACATAGAAAAATTTAAAATCCATCAGCTTCTCTATCGAGATACAACCATTCAAAAACACTTACCTCATACCGAAATCCTTACACAGCAAAACTTCAAGAAGATGATATCAACGTATAAAAGTGTTATTCTCAAAAAGAATTATGGTGAATGTGGTATAGGAGCGATGAAAATAGATAAAGGATTAAAAAATTGGATACTTACTTATAAACCAACCAACAGCATTAATTTTGAAAAAGTGAGATTTACAAGCGAAACACCCAGTGTGATTTTAGAGCATATAGAAAAAGGAGATTATATCATTCAAGAAAGAATTCCATTGGCTACTTTCAATAGAAATCCCTTCGATATGCGAGTTGCCTTACAAAAGGACAGTACAGGTATTTTTAAAGTTACTGGTATCATGTGTAAGGTTGCTAAAGACAAAAGCTTTTTAACAAATGGATCTCAAGGTGGAACAGCACGTAGACTTGAAGACATTTGCTCAAGATCATTTCCATCTATACCTTATCAGAGGCTCAAACAGGATATTTGCAAAATGTCCTTAATGATTGCAAATTATTTAGACAATCATTTCCCACATCTTGCTGACTTAGGTTTTGATATTTGTGTAACAGATAAAGGAACTCCTTATTTTATTGAATGTAATTTTATATCTGATTATGTCGGGGGAATCATTCATCAACAAAAAGTTCTTTATGATGAATGGGCAGCCGTTTTTTCAACTCCATTTGATTATGCACGTTATTTGTTAGATCAAAAAAAGTAGCTTTAGGTAACAAGAGGACTGATATTCAGTCCTCATTGCTTTTATATACCTTGAGCTTTCTTAGTAATCCTCTAAATGAGTTCCTCATCGACGTTTTGATTAAGATAATTGTATTTTCATCTGCATGCTTCATTAAAATTTTTATTAGTTGATCATCATGTTTGACAGAGTATATGCAGTTCGGGTTCATTCCTAGTTGTCTTGCTTTTGTACTAATTTCTCTAGCTTGATCACCTATTGTGATGAGGTAGTCAATTTTATGCTTTACAATAAGTGACCCTATTTTTTGATGTTCTTTTTGCGAATGCGCCCCAAGTTCTTCAATATTACCTAAAACAGCAATCGATTTTTTACCTTTTGATACATGCTCCAAAACCTCTAATGCCGCTCTTATCGAGGTTGGATTTGTGTTCCACGTATCATCGATAATTGTACTGTTGTTAATACCTGCACTTACCTCTAAATGCCTTTGAACAGGTTTATAGGTTTTTAACCGATCAATCGCAGTATTGATATCAATGCCTAGTAAGTTTGCGGTAGCTATGGAAAACACAGCATTATAAACATTATGTTTTCCAAATCCAGGTACAAAGCCAACATATACATGACCACGATTCGCTAAGATATATTTCATTCCATCTTGATGATACTTCATCTTTACTATCTTATAATCGGCAAATTTCGCAGCTCCAATATAAATCAGCTTTCCTTTAAATTTGTTCGTCCTTAGTTTTCTAGAATACTGATCATCCGTATTTAAGATTATCGTTCCTCTTGGTTGAACTGCTTTCAGCATTCTTTCTTTTTCTCTAAAATATTCATGATGATGTTTAAACCCTTGTAGATGATCTGTACCGATTGTTGTAATCAAACCAATCGTCGGCCTAAAATATCTTGCTGTGTGCATGATATGACCTGTTGAATTAACACCCATTTCTATAACGGCAGCGTCTGTTTGATCATCGAATTGAAGTAAATATTTAAGATTATGAGATAATCCATTTTGACTTAAAACTGTCTTAACAATATTCATTTCAGGTGACAAAATATGTGCGATCATTTCTTTCGTCGTTGTCTTTCCACATGTCCCTGTTACACCTATTACCGGGATTTGAAACATCTTGCGATAATAATGAATAAATTTATAGAATGCTAACCTCACATTTTTAACATATACAATCGTATATGATTCTGGGAAAAATGCTTTAACCTCTTTTTTATCAGTCACGATGATACATGATGTTAAATTTGTTGGCACCTTGAGTTTTTTTCGATAAAACACTAAAGTGTTTTTCGTAAACTTATGATTATTTTCTGTTGCTATGTTTGTAAACATTGCATCTGCATCTCCTCTTATTAATACACCACCTATAAGAGGACCGACCTTTCTAAGCATCAAACTTTTCATAATAACAACACTCTCACAATACTTTTTATTATTAGTGTATTTACTTTCCCTTTAATTGTATCGGCATATATACTAATTTTCACCAAATCTTTATTTTACCAGACACTTTAAAGATCAAAACATATAGTAATAAATAAAAGAATAGGAGATATATGTATGATTCACATTTGCTTAGATAAAAAACGTTCAATGTCAATCCATTTACATTCATCCTTTAATAAATACGTTCAAAATCTAAAACAAATAAAGATTCTTTATGGTTTAAAAGAAGTGACTGTTACTCCTTTGTTCTCTGATGCTGTTCCTGAGGACAAATGTTGCTTAACGTTAGATGTTATCAATATCCTGGATATACCAATTAGCTCGCCTTATGAGGTCAAATTTGATAAGAATAAAATGATCATTGGTCCATATATTGGGATTCTTGCTGGAGTTACAAATGAGGAAGTAAGAAAAAGCATCCCTTCCCTATCAATCTATATAAAACATTATAAAAAAATTGGAGGTACAATCATTGCCTTTTCCTTAGAGGGCGTTGATCTAGAAAAACAAACAATTACAGGACTTATTTTTGACCCTAAAAGTAAAAATTGGATGGAAGGAATTTTCTCCTATCCTAGTTCTGTTTTCTCAATTGTTGAAACCAGCTTAACAGAGAATTGGTCTATTTACTTAAAAACAATGGAACATTTTCATCAGAAACTCGGTAAAAGAGTTTTTAACTATCCGAATTTTGATAAGTGGCAAATGTATCAACTCTTGAAAGGGAAATTACATCAAAATTTACCTGAAACAGTCATCTACTCTGAACCAGAAGATGTAAGAAAATTGCTAAACGAAAATAATCCCCTATATATTAAGCCTATTAATGGGCGTCTGGGAAAATATGTCCTGCAGGTCACACGAATTCCAAGTGGGGTTATTGTGAGGTATGGCCGTCATTCGAAAAGAGTACAACATTTTAAGTCGTGGAGGAAATTAAGAAAACATCTTAGTATACTATTAAAGAAGGATTCTTATCTAGTCCAGCAGGCAATTGATTTGGTTACATTTAATAACCAAATCATTGATTTTCGAATCATTTTAGTTAAAAATAGTCATGGGAATTGGGAAAATATTGGAGCCTTTGCAAGATACGGGATGAAAGACAGTATTGTTAGCAACATTACAGCAGGAGGAAAAGCAGAGATTGGAGCTACAACATTAAAAACAGTTTTTCACTTAACAAAAGGGGAAACAATAAATCTAGTAAATCGGATAAATCATCTCATTATACATGCAATTGCTATCCTTGAGGAGAACGGTTATCATCTTGGTAATCTTGGATTTGACATTGGAATTGATAAAAATGGAAAGGTTTGGATTATTGAAATTAATAATCAAAATCCTGATCACTATATTGCAGTAAAAGCAAACAAAAGAAACATCCTTTATCAAGCAAAATTAACTAATATTCTTTATGCAAAAACTCTTTCAATGAGTAACCATTAAAGGCTTTTACTCTTTTTACCATTTAGGCTCAATTACAACCTTTTTTAGCAAATTTAAATCAAGGCACTGCACTGCACAAAAACAGGATATATCAACCTTCACTCTTACATTTGTTCGTTCAAGCCTTTCCGCATCGCAAAAGTCATCGACAGGGACACCACTTAAAGATAGTGGACGAAGAAGTGAAAGGATGACACACTTATTTTTTGTATCTACATGTTCGAGTCTAAAAAAGGGAGTACAAAAATGATCACATTTTCTAGAATCGTTGTCTTTCACCCCTAAAACCTGAAACAAACCATCGTCTGTGTATAATAATAACGGTATCGTATCTATCTTAAAAAGCTTTGAAAGAAGATTACTAAAACAACTTGTTGGACAACCGCCTAACTGATCTTGTTGACGTTTTAATTCAAGAATAGCATGATATACAGAACATTTTTGAACATATTTATTGTTGTTCTCCATCTTCACACTTCCTTTCATACACTTTTATGTTATTCTATTGCTTGTTATAGGCATTTGTGCAGAAAAGATACTTAATTGTTTGTTTTGGCTAAATAGACAGCATATTGAATTAGCTTTTTTGCCACCTCTAATTCTCGGTGCTTTGATCC
>DASQMK010000263.1:0-2169 GCA_035645575.1 Metabacillus sp. | reverse complement strand
TATAAAGCTGATAAAGCGAGAACAAGAGGTAGAGCTGGTACAGGTCTAGGTCTTGCAATTGTGAAAAATATAGTTGAAGCACATAAAGGGAAAATCAGTGTTCATAGTAAATTAGATGAAGGTACGACATTCAGCTTCTTTTTACCTCGAAAAAAGCTAGATTCTGAATGAAATTGACGAACAATCTTGTTCCATGCGAAACAAATTTGAATACAAAATAGAAAGCTTATTATTAGAAGTTCTTTATTGATAATAAGTTTTTATAAAAACAGTAATTCTTCTAAAGCCTTCCAGTAATAATATAATAGAGATAGATAAAATCATGGAGTGTGATCAGAATGAATTTGTATACGCGAACTGGTGATAGTGGAAAAACAAGTATTATTGGAGGACGTGTAGATAAGGATCATTTGCGTGTAGAAGCATATGGGACGATTGATGAGGCGAATAGCTTTATCGGTCATGCCATGACGTTACTGACAGAACCGGTTTTTCAAGATATATATCAAGAACTTGAAAAAATTCAACATGAATTATTTGATTGTGGAGGAGATTTAGCTGTTGTCAAGGAAAAGTACCCTTATAAAGCAACAGAAGAGATAGTTGTCTTCTTAGAAGAGCGTATTGACCACTATGTAAAAGAGTCTCCGCCGCTGGAAAAATTCATTTTACCGGGTGGAAGTCGTGCTGCTGCAGCTATTCATATCGCAAGAACTGTCACAAGAAGAGCAGAAAGATGTACAGTTTCTCTTCAAAAAGAAATGGGAATAAATGAAGTTGTACTTAAATATTTAAACAGATTATCAGACTATCTATTTGCTATTGCTAGAGTGGTGAATCATCGTCTAGGAGTAAATGATGTTGAATATGAGCGTAGTGCACTTGTTTTTAAAACAAAGCCCCAAAAAGATAAACAGTAATAAATTGCCTTTGATTTTCTTCTTCGAACGTTATATGATAATGAAAATCGTTAGAACCTTTATACTAAATGGTTCTAGCGATTTTTTAAATATTAGAAATGAAAATTTATAGATATTTGTATCCTTTTTTTTATTTAAATTAATCTAATAGATTTACCAACAATATGGTAAAGTAGAAGTTGGTTGTGGTTATTGTTACATAAATATTTCAAATATATTTCAACATTATGAAAGTGCAACTTTACGCTTTTCTTTTCGACTAAATTAATGAACGGAGGGTTATCATGGAGGATACCTTTCACCGACTTTATGAGAAATATCATCACGATCTTTTTCAGTTTTTGTTTTATATGGTGAAGAATCGTGAACAGGCTGAAGATCTAGTTCAAGAGGTTTATATCCGTGTTTTAAAATCATATGATCGTTTTGAAGGAAGAAGCAGTGAAAAAACCTGGCTTATCTCAATCGCAAGGCACGTAGCAATCGATTGGTTTCGGAAGCAGAAAACGATTCGGCAAAGAATACTGGAACGGTTTGAATGGGATAATCATCAAATTGAAGATGATGGACAGCCACTACCTGAAGAAATAGCCATACAAAATGAACAGGTTCAATGGATATATCGTGCTTTGAATGCCTGTTCTATTGATCAACGTGCTGTTGTTATTTTGCGATACATTCAGGAGTTGTCGATAACTGAAACGGCGGAAATTTTAGGCTGGACTGTAAGCAAAGTAAAAACAACTCAACATCGTGCTATTAAGCAATTACAAAAACAAATGATTAATTTTTCAGAAAAGGAGGGACTTTCGATTGAAAAAACAGGAGTGGAATGAGGAGCAGCTTGAGCAATTATTACAACAATTACCCTCTGTTAAAGACAAGCAAAACCAAAACGATCTTTCCCAAAGCATCTATTATAAATATCAAAATAGAAAAAAACGACGTAATTGGATTGCTCCTACAGTTGCAACGGTTGCTGCGTTATTTATTTTTGCTTTGATATCACCATTTCTTTTTCAAGGAGTAACAAACACTAGCGAAGAAAGTGCAATGGATATGGCATCGACTTCCTCTTCTGAGTCATCAAAAGCTGAAAACGATCCTCAGGCAGAAATGAGTGTCACTGAATCATCTATAGCTGAAGATAAAAGTAATGAAAATGTTGATTTTCACCAAAAACTTTTTGAAAATGAACAAGAAACCTTTGTAACTGATGCTGACGATTCGGATAAAATTTTAACAGTTG
>DASQMK010000262.1:0-2073 GCA_035645575.1 Metabacillus sp. | reverse complement strand
GGAAAACTATTTTGCACTAAAAAAACCTACTAATTAATTAAGCATCAAGCACGTATATAACTGATTGGAAGATCATGTTCTAGCCAACGATAAAATAATAATACACATAGTGGATACGAAAAGGTTTACTTTAGCAACTTTATATTACT
The DNA here is from genome assembly GCA_035645575.1 of Metabacillus sp. Lineage (GTDB taxonomy): Bacteria > Bacillota > Bacilli > Bacillales > Bacillaceae > Metabacillus. The sequence continues at coordinate 1,924 of DASQMK010000262.1, read as the reverse complement.
TTACCAATATATATTTGAATAATATGTTCCTTTATTGTAAAAAGCACTTGCCGCCTTGGGTCTCCTGTTATCCTCATTTATAGTCTAATAATCTCCCTTAAATCTTGGTAGCGCCTCATGCAAAGTGATCAAGAATCTGTTTTGAATCTCTCATTAATTATCAGTTTCTATCTAAAGGTAGTGCTACCAAAGAGGTGAGCAAACTCTCATTGATGCTCTACTTGTACAAAACATGTTGCGCCGATGATAGGATAGTAAAGCATTGGTTAATAACAGACAATGCACCAGTAGAAGTAATGATTAAAGAAATTGTTTATATATGCAATTTCAGTTCTGTCCAGCCGTTAATAGTACCAGATGATAAAATAAATGGGAGAGGTATATATTCTCCTTTAGTTTTGGAAGCTTCCAAAGTCTAGGTTGAATTCATTTGAAGCCTTTTGAAGTAGTTCTTGTGACATATACTGACGACTTTACTTTACAAGAAGTGAAAAGCTTAGCAGAATCAATGGTAGGCTGGAGTGTAGTCAAAGTTTTTACGCAAAAGTACCTTAATCATGCAGAATATGGAGTTGGTTCCGGCAAAGCCCACGAGATTGCAGAATTTCTAAAGGAATCTCCCAATGTAAAATGTGTAATTGTAGATGAACATCTGACCTCAAAAAAGCTGTTCAATTTAGAAAAACTGTTAGGCGTGAAGGTAATTGATAGGGAACGATTGATTCTTGATATATTTTACGCAAGAGCAACAACTAATGAGGCGCGGCTGCAAATTCAATTAGCAGAAATCAAATATGAGATGCCTCGTGTGAGAGAAACAGCCAAGATATCTACAGGAAATGAGCGGCCCGGCAAAGGTGGAAGTGGGGAGTATGAAGTTGATGTAAAGTTCCGTGATCTTAAACGGAGAATGTCTTTTATAAAAGAGAAGTTAGCCGAAGCAAAGAGCAAGCGAGATTTGTATTATCAGCAGAGAAGAAAGATAGGAATGCCAATAGTTTCACTGGTAGGTTATACAAGCGCAGGCAAGACCACTTTGTTCAATTTGCTTACCTCAGAACACAAGGAGACTTCTGCCAACCTGTTTACCACCCTCTCAACAACTACACGATCCTTGAAAGTAGATGAAAAAACGACGGTGTTGCTTACCGACACAGTAGGCTTTGTAAGCAGACTTCCCACATACATGATAGACGCATTCAAGTCAACACTAGAAGAATCGCTTGCAGCGGATTTGATTTTACTTTTGTTAGATTGCTTCGAAGCTCTTCAAGATATTAAGATAAAATATTCAAGCTGCTGGCAAGTGCTAGAAGAGCTGAAAGTAGATCGTGCCAAAGTTTTTGTTGTTTTGACAAAATATGATAATAATAGTACAGATGCCCAAAAGATAGACGAAATCATAAAAGAACTGCGACTAGAAAACCCATTAGTTGTATCATCAAAGACAGGATATGGAATTCATAGATTAAAAACTATAATAAAACAACATTCCATGCCTCGAAAGTGAATTGCTACCATATTAGTTGTCAGCACTTAAACAACCCATCCTTCCATATATTTAATTACTAGAGAATCGTGTCGATCCTTCGTGGTGGACGTAATTTATGGTCGAGGCATAACCGACCTTGTGCGTGAAATGCCATTCTATATTAGTATCTTCAAGAAAATAACTGCTTACAAACTCTTTAAAGTAAAACAGCCAATGTACGGCTCGGTCGACGTTAATAACGTCTGCAACCTTCACTGTACGCACTGTTACTGGTGGCTTAATCGCAAGGAAGAGCAGGACTTGAAAGCAGAAGATTGGCGTAAGATAATCGAGACCACTTTCAATAAGAAGCACATATTTGTCACCACCCTTGTCGGGGGCGAGCCAACCTTACGACCAGACATCATAGAAGTGTTTTGCAAAGAAATGCCG
>DASQMK010000261.1:0-4767 GCA_035645575.1 Metabacillus sp. | reverse complement strand
GATAACTACTTCGACATCCAGCTCCAGCGCCTAGCCCCTCGAGGTCATAAGCTAATATAGAATTGAAGGCAAAGGACGCCTTCTATTCTAAATCATCTTATTTGCCCTAGGCTGACCAAGGCGCTTGCGCTTTTGTTCTTTACAATCTTAATAAAATTGTCACCTCCTTTGTAAGTTTTTTGTAAATAATGTGTAAATACGTCGAATGTCCGCAAAAGTAGGAAGAATGTATGATAACTATCTTAGAAAATACATATTATTGTGTTTCCTATTTTCAGCTTATAGGAACAAAGAAACATGATTTTCCAGTATATAATAATTTCTCCTTTTCGATTGTAAAGTTAAGTTTACAAAGTAGTCATTTTTTATCCGAATATTTAGAAACCTTAACATTTTATTAATATTCATTTTACAAAATTCGATTAGTATTGACATTGACTACTACCTAACATAAGGAGGAAGCTATGGGGAAGAGAAACGTAAGGAAAAGACTGAAAAAGATATTTTTATTTGTTTGTATGGCAATTATTGTTCTTACTAATTTTGTTTCAGTCATTCCTGTAAAGACCATTCAAGCTGAGGAATTAAATGAAAAAACCAGCTCAGAAGGATCGAAGCAAGCCGAAACAACAGATGAACAAATATCAGAAGAAAAATCAAGTGAGACTCAACAAGATAATGCAAATGTGAATCAAGATGTAAATGAAGAGAATGAGCAAATTGTTAATGAAACTGAACAACAGCAAGAAACAGAGGAACCTGTCACAGAAAACACTCCATTAAATGAAACAGAAATGCAAGAGGTGCAAGAAGGACCAGAAACTTCTAATGATTCAGAACCAACTCCACAGGAAGAAGATTCTGAGGCACCTGTTATTACTCATACCGCTATAACGGAATCAGAAGCACATAAGGCATTAAACATTAGCGCAACGGTAACAGATAATGAATCCGTTTCCTCAGCAACACTTTATTTTAAAACTGAGGATGAGGAGAACTTCAAATCGTTACAAATGAATGCTGACCTTGAGGATAATACAAGCTTTTCAGCAGAAATTCCTGCAGAAAGCGTACAATCCACAATCACGTATTATATTGAAGCGACAGATGGAATCAATTCATCTAAAACAGAAGAATATCAAATAATGGTAGAAGTACCTGAAGAAACAACTAGTGATCGACCATTACTTATTACAGAAATTTCGCCAAACTCAGCAGGCAGCGGAACAGATTATTACGAGTATTTTGAACTCTATAATAATACAAATCAACCACTTTCTTTAACGAACTATTCTTTTATCTACAAGTACACAGATAGTGGAAATGAAGTAGCATTCCAAATCCCGCCAACGACAATTGACCCACAAGAACCACTTGTTTTCTGGTTCAATAATGGGAATCGTGAATTAGAGCAATTTAATCAAAACTTTGGATTAAATTTAACGAGTGAAAATGTTATTGAATTTAAGGATGTATTTCCAGGGTTTGCAAACGGTGGAAACCGTGCCATTGTTATTAAAGACAATACAAATTCAGAAATCGTTTCAGCGAGCTATTTAGGCTCAGAAAATGATAATACAGGTGCGGTTATCCAATATCTATTCCCAAGCTCAGGGACTGAAATGGCGAAGCTGGAAACGCTTGCTGCTCCTTCGCCAGGAACAGTAGCATCAGCTCAAGTACCAACAAAACCGATTGAGCTTGAGGAATTACCAGAGGATACAGAGGCTCCTGTGATCACGCATACACCAATTACAGAGATTGACGCCTTTTCACCAATTACAATTCAGGCAGAAGTAACAGATAATGTAGCTGTTCCATTCGCTACTTTGTATTATAAAAAAGAGGGTGAAGAAAATTTCACATCCTTAGCAATGAATGCAAGCAATGACCCAGCAGGCTACACAGCCGAAATTATGGGGACAAATGTTGATGCAAACATTACGTATTATATTGAAGCCTCTGATGGAACAAATACAGTTAAAACTGAAGAATATGTAATTACCGTGAATAAAGAGGAAGTTGATTATACGAAAATCCCTGCATTTCTTGTAACAGAGATCGTTCCTGATACAGCAAATGTAGGATCTGCAGATGGGTATGAATTCATTGAAATTTACAATAACACAGACCAGGACGTTAGCTTTAAAGATTATAAGCTTCAATACCGCTATGGTACAGATCCTGCTAGTGATGTTGTATGGCCATCTGTTCCAGATGATGTTGTCATTCCTGCGCAGGAAACGCTCGTGTTTTGGATTATCAATGGTCAAAACGGAGAGAAAACTGTTGCGGATTTTAATGCACACTTTGGAACCAACCTTGTAGAAAACGAAGATATCGTAAGAATCTATAGTAGTGGAATGGCAAATGGAAGTACAAGAGGACTTGTCGTTGCGACAAATACTAAAGAAGAAATAACGGTTTCTTATTATAACGAAGTAGTAAATGTTGATGATACTGTCCCAGATAAGGGAATACTCTACAAGTATCCAGAAGATGGTTCAACACAATCAATGAAAGTAAGTGCTGGAGAAAAAGATGCCACTCCCGGTATTGTAGAAGACTTCCAAGTACCGAAGCAACCGGTCCATATTGAAAAAGATACTATTGCTCCAACTGTCGAGAACCAAACAGCTGTGACAGAGGTAGAGCAGACGGAAGACATTGAAATCGCAGGAACTGCTTCAGATAATGTGGAAGTAAAATCGGTTCGATTATTTTATCGCACGAATGATCAAGACACCTTTAATGAAACATTATTAGCGCTTGATTCAGAAACACACCACTACAAAAATATGATCTATGCATCAGATTTAATTGGGAAGGATTATGTTGAATATTTCTTCGTAGTATCTGATGGAACAAATGAAGTTCGCAGTGATACGTATAAAATTACCATTCATCGTGATGTTGATACATCTGATCTACGCTTAAATGTGAAAGATCAAGATGTTGTTTCCGGTAAGAAAATTGTTAAGGCAACATCAAAAGATGAAGCGGCTGCAAATGTAAAAGTCACGGTTGATGGTAATGAAATAAACGAAAATACGTACTATTCCTTGGAAAATGAAGCGTATCTTGCTCTAGAAGTGAATGGTCTTAATACGTATTTCCAAAATGCCGTCACAATGGGTGAGGATATTCTTTTCCTACTAGATAAAGACTGGCTATCACATTGGAAAACATTTACGATCCCTGTTGATCCTGATCGTTTACAAGTAGGTGAAAACGTCTTAACAGTTCGGGCAGGGAATAAAGCTTCACCATTCCAATTGGAAGAGCAAGTAGAAAATCGCGATGATTACAGCCTGCGTAATGTACGACTCATTTTAGCAGATGGTACTGTGATTAAAGATCCAAATAAAAACGATCCTTCAAAGGTGTATGACATGGGTGATGACGGTACATTCCGTCCATTCGAAGACTTTACTTTCACCATTACAGAAGAGCATGCTACAGCACAATCTTATAATTGGGACACAACGACTGTTTCCGATGGCGAGCATACTGTTGAAGCAAAAGACTCGAATGACACTGTATCATCTACTGTATTAGTAGATAATACAGCACCAACTGTTGAAACGAATTTAGTTGAAGGAAAAGAATATAAAGGCGAGTTTACAATCGATACATCTGTTACCGATGAAATAGCGGGAGTACAATCAGTAAACGTGATGCTGGATGGAAAGCAAATTGAAGTGCCTTATGAAACGGCATCTTCACAGCTTGAACCAGGTGCACATACTGTCGCAATTGTAGCAGAAGACAAAGTTGGAAATCAGGCAGAAAAGGTCGTCCAGTTCTCAGTAACAAATGAAAATCCGAATAAGCCAGAACTGATTTCTCCAACTGATAAAGGATCTGAGCCTGTTGATGGAGATCCAACACTTAAGGTGAAAGTATCAGATCCAACAGGTGATGACCTTGATGTTACCTTCTATGAGGGGTACAAGTATGAAGTAAGCAACACAGAAAGTGTAAAGGCGTATAAAAACGCAACAGATACGGAACCACCTCAAACGATGAATCCGGAAGGTGAAGAGGCTCTTACTCAAGAGGATCGTACATTAGTATCTGAAAAAGATGGAGAGTATTTAATCACAGATTCAAGTGATCAATTCCCATATCACCGCTTTGACGTTGAGCTTGATTCATCAGTAAGTGAAACTGATACAGTTGAGCTTTCCTGGAGCGGGCAATCACTAGAAGGTAGAAAAGTGTCAATGTACGCTTGGAACCATGAAGAAAATGATTGGACATTACTTACCTATAAAATTGCCGGTGCAGAGGACTTTGAATTAAAGAGCACAGTTGAAGTTTCAACATATGCAAAAGACTCTAAGATTAATGTATTGATTCAAGACGAAATCCCAAGTAGTCCAGAGGATTATGACTATTCATTCGTTTGGATGTCTGACACACAATATTATGCAGAAAGCTATCCTTATATATTCGAAAGACAAACAAACTGGATTGCAGAAATGCAGGAAGAACTAAAAATTAAATATGTATTCCATACAGGTGATTTAGTCAATAACTTTGATCGAGAACAAGAATGGATCTATGCAGATGAATATATGGGTGTATTAGATCAAAATAATGTTCCTTATGGTGTATTAGCAGGAAACCATGATGTTGACCAGTTATCAAATGATTATACTGAGTATTACAAGCGATTTGGTGAAGATCGTTTCAAAGACAAAGATTATTATGGTGGCAGCTATAAAAATAATAGAGGACACTATGATCTAATCTCATCAAACG
>DASQMK010000260.1:0-7118 GCA_035645575.1 Metabacillus sp. | reverse complement strand
TTATAATTGATAATGTATATGAAAACTTTACTTTTTACCCACATGAGAGAGATGAGTTGATGGTATTACGAAATTCCATCATGACAGGTGTTGGTAGTTTTCAAGAAACATTTAAAAATAGACTTGATCACTTTGTCAAACAAGTGAAAGATGGGGTAGCACCTGATCAAATTGAGGCTTCCGGTGCACATGCATTAGCAGGTCAAGAGGTTATCGAAGCAGCAATCCGCTCTCAGATGGAGGATGGTGCTGTTATTGAGGTTCCTCAAGTCAAAAAGGAAATGCTGCAATGATTGGAAAGAAAAGCTGGATTATTCCAGATGGTTTTTTGCAGCCCAAAAGCATAGGTGAACAGGTTAGCCATGAAGCAGTATGTGTTTTAAATTTAACAGAAGAACATGCATCAATTCAGTTAACCTTTTATTTTGAGGATCGAGAGCCAATGGAACGCTTTATCACTGAATGTGGAGCAAAAAGAACTAATCATATACGTCTGGATAAAATCGCGGACCAAGATGGTAATCAAGTACCTCGAGATGTACCGTATGCTATAAAAGTAGATAGCAATGTTCCTATCGTTGTACAGCATAGTAGGCTGGACACTTCACAGGAAGCGTTAGCGTTGTTTACGACAATGGCATACCCAACGGAATAGCTTTAAATTGTCAAAGGTTGATAGCATAAAAAATTCACTTAAAATATTGGATTGAAAGAGGGGCGGAATCGTATTGAGATACATTAGTAGCCAGTATATGAAGGAAAAAGAATTTCCCTTTTTTATTGATCGCTATGTTCACACTAACCTTAATATGCCGCCTGTCCACGGTCATGATTTTGTAGAGCTGGTGTATGTAGTTGATGGCGAGGCAAAGCATATTTTCGAAGGAGAACATTACGATGTTTCTTCTGAAAATGTTTTTATTATCAATCCTGGTGAAGTACATACTTATTTTATTGAACCGGGAAAAAGGTTAGAGATTATAAATTGTCTCTTTATGCCATCTTTTATAAACAAAGTTTGGTTGCGTAATTTAGGAATATCTGAGTCAATGGACTATTACTATATACATCCATTTTTAGATAAACGCGAGCGGTTCCATCATTCTTTATATTTAAAGGGTAATGATGCGGTACGTGTTCTTTCTCTATTAGACGGCATATCTAATGACTTTGAGGAAAAGAGAACCGGCTACCCAACGCTCATACGACTACAACTAATCCAATTGCTCATTCAGTTATCAAGAATTTATGGAGAGCAGCAGAATACATCAACAAACCATTCCGTTATGCGTATTCAGGAAAGGAAGATGCTTGTTCAAAGAATCTGTGGTTATTTGGAAAGACATTATGATCAGAAGGTTTCTCTTGCAATTCTATCTGATTTATTCAATATTAGTTCGCGACATCTTAATAGAGTATTTAAAGAGGAAACTGGTAAAACAGTCATTGAGGCCGTCCACCAAATTCGAATTGAAAGGGCAAAATGCCTTCTTACTGAATCCAATGAAAAGATTATATCAATTGCAATGGAAGTCGGGTATGATGACCCTGCATTTTTCACTCGTTTATTTAATCGGCAGGTTGGCTGTTCACCGGGGAAATTTCGGGATTCGTTTATTAGAGATGAAGCCATTCTTTAGATTTCAATAGGAAGTTTCTATATAAAGTAAATCTAAGCTAGGAGGGAAAAATAATGATGAAAAAACCAAATGTTATTGTATTCGGTATAGATAGTTTAAGACGGGATTACATGAGCAGTTACGGATACCACAGGTTAACGACTCCCCATATGGATAAGATTGCAAGGGAAGGGGTTCTTTTTGAGAAACACTTTAGCCCAAGTATTCCAACTACTCCTGCTTATGCCTCTATGCTGACGGGAATGGATTGTTTTGGAACTGATGTAGTTGCGTTACGACACGAAGGTCCTCTAGGAGATCATGTCCAAACTTTAGCAGAAGTTTTAGGTGACAATGGTTACAATACAACATGTGTTGGATTTACCGGAAATCCTTCTTCCAGAGGATTTGATCGCTACTTGGATTATGAGGCATGGGTTCCTGATGAAACAGGAAGATGCCCTAAAGCAGAGAATTTGAATGAAGTTACTATTCCAGAATTAAAACGACTAGCTGGAAAAGAGGAGCCTTTTTTCTTGTTTCTACGTCATATGGATCCACATTCACCATATCTTCCTCCACGACCTTTTGAACGAATTTTTTATGATGGAAATGAAAAAGACCCTGAAAATAAATCAATGGATCCTGTTTATAATTTTAAACCGCATGCTGATTTTTTCAAATCTTGGATTCCAGAGGGTGTAACGGATGAGAAATATGTTTCAGCTCAGTATGAAGGAGCTATTGCGTACATGGATACTTGTATCCAGAATATCTTTGCAACTGTAGAAGCTCTTGGAATTGAAGAGGAAACATTGATCGTCATTACTTCTGATCATGGTGAGACACTTTATGAGCATGATTGTTATTTTGATCACCATGGAATGTATGATAATTGTTTAGTAGTTCCATTAATTTTAAAGTTTCCTGGAAAACTACCTCAAGGGAAACGGTATTCTGATGTGAGTCTAATTCAAGACATTATGCCGACAATCCTTGAACTAGCAGGGATTGAAACAAATATTGAGTTTAATGGACGTAATCTTGTTAAGGTAATAAAGGGAGAGGAGATTCCTAAAGTTACTGAGTTCTATATTACGGAATGTACTTGGATGCGGAAGCATGGATGGAGAACAGCGGAGTGGAAGTTAATTCAGGCTCTTGAACCGGATTTTCATTTTAAACCAGAGATCGAACTTTATAACTTAATAGATGATCCGGAAGAGAATAATAATGTTGCTCAAGAAAAACCGGAGATTGTAGCGATGCTTCAAAATAAAATGGAAGATTATATTGCGAAAAGAGAAGAGCAAACAGGACGAATCAATCCAATGGTTAGAAACATAAATTATCATGGTCAAGGTGGAGGACCAATCAAGACATCTCAAGAAGCGTATGAAAAACTGTATCTTGGTTCGATCACTAATGCACGAGCAATCCAGGCTAAAGAAAAACAGGATGCTTAGAAATACCTAAAGAACAGGGTCAATATGGTCCTGTTCTTTTTACTTGATATTTGAGTGTACAACTTCTAATAGATAACAAAAGACGCCCTAATTATAGGACGTCTAGTTTATCAACTATGAACGAGTCGTAAGTTCTAATCTATCAGGGGATGGATTTGTTTTCCAAGCATCCCATGAAAGATTTGATTCCGAAAGGATTTTTTCAATTCTTTTTCGAAACGGAAGTCCTTCCTTTTCTAGTTGAATCATCATCGGATCTTCTTTGCCTTGTAAAACGATGTTTACCCAATGATTTAAGTCTGTCTCAAACTCTTCTGCTAAATCTGTTAGTGTTTCTGCTAGATTTATCGTTTCCTCTGGATCAGAAGATAGATCATATAACTCTCTTTGAGGCCGTGTGAAAGGACCACTATCATAGGTATGGATATACTTGAATTTTTTTGTACGTACACCCCTAGCTGCTTGCCAAGCACATTCACTTAGATAAACTTTAGAGTGAGTGCCATCCTCATGACCTAAAATAGAAGGCCATAAGCTTCGGCCATCAAGATCATCCGGAACGTTTATAGGCTCTAAGTCCAAATGGGGGTTGTTAGAAATCGCTTCCAAAATTGTTGGGAAAAGATCCACTTGTTGGATAAGTCCTTCAACTCTTCTACCTTGAGGGATATGTCCGGGCCATCTCATGATGACTGGCACTTGAACGGTTGTATCATAAAGTCCACAGTGATCCCAGTATATATCATGCTCTGTTAGACTCTCTCCGTGATCTCCAAATAAGACAAGAAGGGTGTCATCTTTAATACCCAGCTCTTCTAAATAATGATCAAGTTCTCTAAGTTTGTTATCTAAATAGAGGATTTCTGCATCATATAAGGCATTGACATATTCAGCATCCGTAACAGGACCTAACAAATCAAAATGGTGGTGCTTAAAAAATGGATAAGCCATATGGTTATAAGCAGGTTCCATACTGTTATTGTGTTTATCATAAGGATCATTATTTTTATCATAAAAAAAGGGGATGTACTCTTGTGGTGGCAAATAAGGTGTATGAGGATCCCAATAGTGAAGAAATAGAAAAAAGTCTTCATCCTTGTGTTCTTTAAGCCAAGGCATCGTCAACTCATTAATCGTCTGTCCATCAATCCAGCGGTTTTTTCCTACACTATTTGTATAATAACGATAGCCTCTTGCGAACCACTCTTTTAATTGATAAAGATTATCTACTGCTCCCGTCGTAAAACCCGCTTTCCTAAGCATTGTAGGAAGCCAGTCTATCGTCTTTGGAAGATTTGTTAACTCAGACCCATGTGAAACAATACCAGTACGAAGTCCGATTTTTCCTGTGAAAATAGAAGTGTGTGCTACTTCTGTCGGGATATCAGAAGCAAATGCATTTTCAAATAATACGCCTTCCGATGTGATTTTATCTATATATGGACTTGTTGGCTTACGATAACCGTAGCAACCTAATCTTTTTGCACGTAGTGAGTCAAGTGAGATCATAATTATTTTCATGGTGCAGCCCCCTTTGCCTATAACTTATGAATATTATAAATGAAGGAAAGCAGAATTTTCGAAACCGATTCAGCCATATGAATAGTCAATTCGGCCATAAAGTCCATTAATTTTGAGAAGTCGCCTCCTCATGACGTCGTTTCACATTTGAAAATGCAAGATAAGAGGACCACATAATCATAAAACCCGTCAAGCTCCCGCCAAAAAGAGGGGCTAAACCAGGATAATAGGATATTGTAAAATAAATGATAATACATCCTGCAATCATCATGATTGTAGAAAGCGGAGAAACACTCATAATAAATAGAGTTGTTTTAAGAATACGAACAATTTTCAGATCATAATGAACAAATACGGGAAACACATAAAAAAGAAATAATATGTACACAAAAGAAATCATTAAAAGCGGGTAGCGCAGCCAAAGCATAGACTCGCCTAGAGATTGGTTAAGGAAGATGTAATAAAGAACGATCGTTAAACCGATGAAGGTCATAATAAAGCCAAGTAAATTACTACGAAGAAAGTCCTTTTTGTATGATTGCCAAAATGTTTTAAAAATAGGAATTTCGGTATCACCCATTAGCCATTTTCTTATTACTGTCAGCATAGCTGCTATGGCAGGAAAGATTCCAATTATAAGTATTCCTAAAAAAGAAAAAGCGATAAATAAAAAATTTAAATAAAGCAGTTTTAATATCCATTCGGAGATCCTTAAAATACTAAAACCAGAGATATATTGCATAGATTCACCCTCCCAAATAGTAGTTAAAGTAATGATAACGATTACATTTTGAGATTTGTAGATAACGATATTAACTAAATTATAACAAGTAATGGGAAGTGCCACAATTTAATAAATTAAAATGTAAGATGAAAAATAAGATGGCTGGATCAACTTTGTGAGGAAAATAAAATCTAGGTATTATTAGAGTTATCTAATCCTTTTGTCATGAACATAAAAGGGAGGGGGATTATGGAATCCCTACGTGTCAGCTTATGGTTTATTTTTTCAATTTGTTTAAATGCACTAGGAAATAGTCTTATGATAACTGCAAACCTAGGGAGTACCCCTTGGACATCTGCAGGACAAAATCTTGTGACAATACTTCCGCTGTCGGTTGGAACCTATATTATTTTATTTAATGTATTTTCTTTTGGAGTAAGTTACTTATTAAAAGTAAGATTGAATTGGCAAACGATGATAAAAAGCATGTTGCTTGCACTTGTATTCGGATTTTTTGTTGATGCTTTTGTCTTTATACTTAATTTGCTTTTTGTACCGGAGAATATATGGATCCGGTTATTATATTTATTATTTGGACTGAATTTCATTGCAATCGCATTAAGCATTTATTTTCAACTTAAATCTGTTTATCTCCCATTAGACTATTTACTCCAAGCCTTTGCAAAATTAAAGAAAAACTATACGGTTGGAACAATCATATGTATGTCTATACCGATATCCATAAGCATGATTATTTTTCTAGTTCAACATCATTTAACCGGGTTAGGAATAGGAACCATTCTGTTTGTTTTTGGGGTTGGATTTTTGATTGATCGGTATATTAAAATGTTGGTTATTAATAAACCCTCTAAACCTAGTAATATTGGCAATAATATTTAATTTATAAAGTAATCATTAAAGTACAATGGATTCATACTACTGTGCTTTTTTGTTTTGCGTCAAAAAAGTATGATAATTCGAAAAATACAAATAAGGATATTTTTTCTCAAAATATAAATAGTATAATATATAGATAATTAGTCTCATATGGGGGGCAATAATGGTTAAGAAGCTATTTTCCTTTAATATTTTTTTTATATTATTTGTAAGCGGTTGCAGTAACCATGTGTCTAATAAGAACGATTACAAGGTTGTTTATATAAATGAGTCTACACAAAAAGATGAGGAGAAGCAACAAACAGCGGATTATACTATTGCCATTATACCTAAAGTAATAAATATCCCCTATTTCAATGCTGTAGAAGAAGGTGCAATAGAGGCAGGAAAGGATTTAGGGGTTGAAGTAATATTTAAAGGGCCGACTGTTGCAGATTCAGAGCAGCAAATAGCAATTATAGAGGATCTAATAATTAAAGAAGAGGTTGATGTAATTGCCGTGTCAGCTAATGATCCTGAAGATTTAGTTCCAATATTAAAAAAGGCCCGGTCCCATCAAATAAAAGTCATCACCTGGGATGCTGACACCCTTCCTGAAGGCAGGGAGTTCTTTATAAATATGGTAAATCCAGAAACATTAGGTAGACATTTAATGGATACACTTGCATGGAATGTAGATGAACAAGGTGAATTTGCGATCATGACAGGAGCAAATTCTGCCTCAAATTTAAATGAATGGTTGAAATGGATTCAACAACATCAAAAAGAATATTACCCAAATATGAAGTTAGTTGATATTTCAGCAACTGATGATGACCCTAATAAGGCATATTTGATCGCCCAACAATTAATAAAAGAATACCCTAAACTAAAGGGGATTATCGGAAATTC
>DASQMK010000259.1:0-6529 GCA_035645575.1 Metabacillus sp. | reverse complement strand
AGTGAAGAAGCTGTTTCCTATGGAGCAAACACGTTTATGGTTTACACAGGTGCTCCTCAAAACACTAGAAGAAAAAAGATAGAAGAACTGAACATCGAAGCAGGACAAGCTCATATGAAAGAAAATGGCATCGAGGAAATTATTGTACATGCACCTTATATCATTAATATTGGAAATACAACAAATCCAGCAACGTTTGAGCTTGGCGTAAACTTTTTACGTTCTGAAATCGAAAGAACAAAGGCGATTGGAGCTAAACAAATTGTTCTGCACCCTGGGGCACATGTAGGTGCTGGTGCTGATGAAGGAATACGTAAGATTATTGAAGGATTAAATGAGGTATTAGATCAAGACCAAGATGTGCAGATTGCGTTGGAAACAATGGCAGGGAAAGGGTCTGAATGTGGAAGATCCTTTGATGAATTAGCGAAAATTATTGACGGAGTTACACATAATCAGCACTTATCTGTTTGTTTTGATACATGTCATACTCATGATGCAGGGTATGATATCGTGAATGATTTTGATGGAGTACTAAAAGAATTTGATTCGATTATTGGGTTGGACAGGATAAAAGTGCTGCATATTAATGACAGCAAAAATCCAATGGGCTCTAGAAAGGACCGTCACGAAAACATCGGATTCGGTCATATTGGATTTGAAGCACTTAATCGAATTGTCCATCACGAAAAACTAAGGGATATTCCAAAAATACTGGAAACTCCTTTTGTTGGGGAAGATAAAAAATATAAAAAGCCACCTTACAAATTTGAAATTAACATGTTTAGAGAAAAAACTTTTGATGAGGGATTATTAGAAAAGATACTCAATCAATAACATTTTTTATGTGAGAACTACTTATAAAATTGTAGTTCTCTTTTTATATGATTAGAATGGGGAAATGCTTAAAAAAAGAGGAAATTCAAAGATAAGATTGAACATCCTCTTCATCATAAGTATGGTTAATTTGTGAATTTCTGAAATATTTGATTTACATGTTGAGCGGTCTGTGGAGAAGTAATACTTGCGATTTCGGCAAGTAGCTTTTTTCTTTCATTCACATTAAAAATGTTTATATTTTTCCCATGCATTGCTTTTACAACCTCAGCGGCTTGGGGACGTTCTATTGATATATTAAATTGCTTCGCATATTGCATTAGTTCCTCTACAGATATGTTGTTAAGCTTTTGATTGATGATTTTTTGAAATAAGATCATTTTCAAACCTCCTCTAAAACAATGTATGGAGGGTTCAATCAAAACGTGCTGTTTTTTTAAGGTCGCATATTACTTTACAATTAATAAAGTTTCCTGTACAATTCTTATGTTATAAAAGCCTACGCAAAAAAATCATTTATAAATCGTAACGATTCTTAAATCATAAAGGAAGATGCAAATGAATCAACCGATCGTAGAAATAAAAAATCTAAACTTTACTTATGAGCGGCAGAGAGTGCTTGAGGATATAAATTTAACGATAAAACAGGGAAGTTTTCTTGGTCTTGTTGGTCCAAACGGATCTGGGAAAACAACTTTATTAAAATGTTTATTAGGTTTATTAAAGCCGCAGCAAGGGGATATAAAGTTGTTTGGTCATTCCATTCAAAAGTTCAAAAATTGGCATGAAATAGGATTCGTTTCACAAAAAGCAAATAGCTTTAATACTGGATTTCCAGCTTCAGTTTTTGAAGTAGTGTCTAGTGGTTTAACATCAAGACTTGGGTTGTTTAAATTTATGAATAAGCAGGATCGTACAAAAGTCTATGAAGCGATTGAAGCTGTTGGATTAAGTAACTTTGCTAAGCGCAATATTGGAGAAATGTCTGGTGGTCAACAACAAAGAGCCTTTATTGCAAGAGCGATTGTAAGTAATCCTAAATTATTAATTTTGGATGAACCAACCGTTGGAGTAGATGCTCAAACGGTTCAAAACTTTTATGATATGTTATTATCCTTAAATAAGGATTTAGGTATCACTTTAATCTTGGTAACTCATGATGTTGGTACGATTACAGACAAAGTGTCACATGTTGCTTGCATTAATAAGCATTTGCATTTTCATGGGAATTCCAAAGAATTTGAATCACTTAAGGATGATGAGATGTCCGATTTCTACGGACACTCCTTACATGTGTTATCACATGATCACTCCCATTAATGGAGGATTTACAAAATGTTAAGCAGTTTATTTCAATATGAATTTTTACAAAATGCATTTATTTCTGGAATGCTCATTGGGTTAATTGCCCCTTTGTTAGGTGTATTTGTTGTTGTTAGAAGAATGTCTTTAATCGCGGACGCGCTTAGTCATGTTACGTTAGCTGGAATTGCTGCTAGTTTACTGCTGGAGAAAAAAGTAGCTGCCTTTTCAGGTATCAATCCGCTTTATTTAGGCATGACCTTTTCAGTAGCGGGATCTCTTTTTATCGAAAAACTTAGAACCGTATATAAGCATTATCAGGAATTAGCCATACCAATCATTTTATCTGCAGGTGTCGGAATTAGTGTTGTATTTATTTCTATTGCTGATGGTTTTAACACAGATTTATTTAGTTATTTATTTGGGAGTATAAGTGCGGTAAGTCGTGTGGATATGTATGTGATAGCTACGATCACAGTGGCTGTAATTATTATAATCTTTATTTTATACAAAGAGCTTTTTCTATTGTCGTTTGATGAAGAACATGCTGTAGCCTCTGGTATTAGCGCAAAAGCTATTCACTTTATATTTATTTTTATGCTTGCTCTAGTCATTGCTGGATCAATGAGAATAGTCGGGATATTATTGGTTTCTTCTCTTATGACTTTACCAGTTGCGGCAAGTATTAGGATTGCAAAAGGTTTTAAACAAACAATTTTCTTTTCTGTACTATTTGGTGAAACATCTGTTATTATTGGATTATTCCTAGCCTATTATTTAGATTTAGCACCTGGCGGAACAATCGTCATCTTATCTGTTCTTATTCTTATCATGACGATTATATGGACTAAATTTACAAAGGGGAAAGTTTCATGAACGTGCAAGAAGCTCTCGACTTATTAAAAGAGAAGGGTTATAAGTACACAAGTAAACGAGAAGAGATGCTGCAGCTTTTCGCAGACCATGATAAATATCTAACAGCGAAAGATGTTTTAGAATTTTTGAAACATGATTATCCAGGACTAAGTTTCGATACAATTTATCGAAATCTTTCCCTTTTTGCTGATCTTGGGATATTTGAAATGACTGAGTTATCTGGCGAAAAGCATTTTCGGTTTACATGTGATACAAAGCATCATCATCATCATTTTATTTGTTTAAAATGTGGAAAAACAAAGGAACTCCCAGGTTGTCCAATGGGGAACCTTAAGGAAAGTCTAAATAATTATGATATTAGCGGTCATAAATTTGAAGTATATGGAAAATGCCCTCGATGTCAATAAAAAGAGAAAAAGGAAGACTTCATTTGAACCATTTCTTCATGAAGCCTTCCTTTTTCTTATATTGTTATTTCAGACCATTGCTGAACCCATTCCTTTGCTTCAAGCCAATCATTTACTCTAATAACCCCTTTGGGAACGGGATCCTGGTTATAAGGAGTATTAAATAATATAACCGGTATGCCATGTTCTTCATTTATCATACAGGCATTATCGTGCTTGTCCTCGAAAAAAATGGAAATATTATTTTCTTTTACAGCAGCTAGTTTATCATGACTGCCTATCAATTCAATATGGTGATAATAAAGGTCTTTTTCCTTAAACCATTGATGTGTAATCTCCATTAAATGTTTCCTTCTGGCGCTAATAAACGTTAATTGATGTTTATCCTTCCACTGATCTAAGACCTCTTTTGCATACAAAGCTAAAGGTGCTTCTTTATAAATAACAGGCTCAAATTCATCCATCCATTTCCAAAAATCTTCATCAGTAATATTTAAAACTTGTGTTAAATCGTACTGTGTTAAATCTTGATATGTTAAGGATTTTTTAAATGATTTATTTAAATATGGCACAAATGTTTGGGGATCTGTAACTGTTCCATCTATGTCGATTCCTAGTCGCAGCATTCTTTATTCTCTCCTTCATAAAAGTCATAATACCTAGTGTACCATATTGTATTTTTAATCGAACAGAAAAGTTTTACAGTTATACTTTTTGAACCTATGTTCATAATAAGAATGCTCCTTTATTTTAGAAAGGAAGGGATCTAAATGGCAGACGAAAATAAGTTCAGTGAACGAGATCGTTTTGACAATCCTGATTATAGGGGAATCACGCCGCTAGATCGAGAAATAGAAACTGATTATGAAACAGAAGCAGCTGCAGAAATTGCAGCCCCTGTAAATTCGGGGAGAACATATGATAGAGCTGATACAGATGCTGATTTAGGTGAAAGAGTAGGTGAGGGTAGAGGGATTGGATACCTGGCCCTAGCATTATCAATTATTTCACTGTTTATCTTACCTGTCATTTTGGGAGCAGCAGGTATAATTGTTGGGTTTATTGCCAGAAGAAGAGGAGCTCTTGGTACAGGAGCTTGGGCAATAGGAATAGGAGCCGTTTCGATTATTTTAGGGATCTTTATCATGCCGTTCTTTTAGAATAACCGACGAATCCAAAACTGGGGTTGACCATTAATGGTCAATCCCAAATTATTTCATTATAAAATCTAACATCTATTGAGGAGGAGTGAGCAAGATGGAGTCCAAAAAGAAACAATCTTTACATGATCCAGTAAAGTCTAGTCATATAGATGATGATGCCTATAAAGCAAATATGAAGATTCAAGAACGTTTTTATGAAAACGAAAATATTGAAGATGATATCGATATTTCCTTATCTAATAATAGTAATATTGGAGCGGTATTATTACCTGAAGATAAATAAAAAAGGTGACTCAAGTGAAAAGGGCATCCACATATTGTGGAGTATCCTTTATTTTGAGTCACCTTGCTTATGCGTTTGCTTCAGCTTTTTCTGCTGCTTGCTTTGCATAATGCTCTTCAGCAATTTTATCAATTTCCTTTTTTAATTCTTCAACCATAGTTTCCTCAGGAACCTTACGAACGATTTCTCCTTTACGGAAAAGTAGACCTTCTCCTCGAGCACCAGCTATACCGATATCAGCCTCACGTGCCTCACCTGGTCCATTAACAGCACAGCCTAAAACAGCTACTTTAATCGGCGCTTTTATTTGTGCAATGTATTCTTCTACCTCGTTAGCAATGCTAATTAAGTCGATTTCAATTCGCCCACAAGTTGGGCAAGAAATCAATGTTGCTGCATTCGCAGCTAATCCGAAAGATTTTAAAAGTTCCCGGGCTACTTTAACTTCTTCGACTGGATCAGCACTTAAAGAGACTCTTACTGTATTTCCAATCCCCTTACTAAGAATTGCTCCCAGACCTGCTGCACTTTTAACTGTCCCGGCAAATAATGTTCCTGATTCCGTAATGCCTAAGTGTAATGGATAGTCAAATGCTCTAGACGCTTTATCGTATGCTTCGATTGCTAAATTTACATCAGATGCTTTCATCGATACGATAATATCATGGAAGTCTAAATCTTCTAGTATTTTAATATGGTGAAGGGCACTTTCTACCATACCATCAGCTGTAGGATAACCGTACTTCTCTAAAATTCTTTTCTCCAAAGATCCTGCGTTAACACCAATACGAATTGGAATGTTACGCTCCTTTGCAGCTTTTACTACTGCTTCTACTTTTTCTTTTCTGCCTATGTTACCTGGGTTAATTCTAATTTTATCTGCTCCGCCTTCAATCGCTTTTAAGGCAAGTTTATAATCAAAATGAATATCTACAACAAGAGGTATGTTAATTCTCTTTTTTATTTCAGAAATTGCATTAGCTGCACGTTCATCAGGACATGCAACACGTACAATTTGACAACCTGCTTCTTCAAGACGGTTAATTTCAGCAACAGTCGCGTCAACATCATGGGTTTTCGTAGTTGTCATACTTTGAATGACAACTTCATTATTTCCGCCAATTGTTAAATTACCGACTTTTACAGGTCTTGTTTTGGTACGATGTATGATTTCACTCACGTGTAAATCGCTCCTTAAAATAGTTTGAACATATCTTGATATTATACCTTTATGATACTTGAGTTTCTTTTTTTTTTCTAGTAATTCTACTTTCCAAACTCATTTTACAGGGATGCTTATGAAATGACAAGGAAGATCTATTGTTTATAATCAGGAAACAAGTAAGAAGTTCCAACCTGAATTTCCTCTGCTTTTACACCAGGATTAAGGTTTTCGAAATCTTTGACTAGCTGTTCAATTGAAATCGGGAGTGTACCATGGTATTTCTCTGTAATTGTTAAAACAGTATCACCTTTTTTGACTGTAAGTTCATAATAAGATCCTTGTTTATCCTCAATTTTATTATAAGGTACAGAAGGTGGTGTTTGTTGTACTATGGTTGTCTTATTCATAACAGGAAGCGTGCCAACTTGTAAATCATAGTATATTATGTAACAAATAAAGAAGCATAGGAGTAAGATTGAGAATCGCTTCACTTTAG
>DASQMK010000258.1:0-7412 GCA_035645575.1 Metabacillus sp. | reverse complement strand
AACCGGTATTTATTACGTAGTCAGGTTTATATCTGTCTAATAACAATGTTGTGCTGAGAGCTGCATTAACCTTGCCAATACCAGACTTTAAGAGGATAATATCCGCTCCATTGTATACACCAGTAGTAAATTCACTTCCAGCGATCATTTGTTGCTCACGATTGTCCAATTTATCTCTTAAAATGGTTACCTCTTCTTCCATGGCCCCAATAATAGCAATTTTCATTAGATTCATTCCTTCCGTATGTATTGATCTATTTTATGTTTGATGTCTTTATATCTCCACATAGAAGTTTACCTATTTCATTTGTTCAAAGCAAGGTTAATTAACATAGTTATTTCAGTTGTTTCTATTTTTTCCTTTCATCATTTGGTACTATTTAATCAAGTAAAAATTACATAGGGGTGTACAACATGGAATTTCAATTGGACTTATTAAAGGATAAAGTTGAATTTTTTGAAGCAATGTCTATTACGGATTTAGAAAAAAAAATTAACGATCAAATCGTTCATAACCAAGCTATTTTGTTACATGTACATTCTGTTTCTCATCAGATGTTTGTGACAGAAGAAGGCAAAAGAATGTATAGTGCTGTCGTTCACTTTAAAGCAAACCTCTAATTCTTTCTTTAAGCCTAAAAAGGAGCATTTTACGAATAAATCGTAAAATGCTCCTTTTTAAGTTAATCTAATTTTTCAATTTTGGTTGGTTTCCAGCCTTGATTTTCAACCCAAGTAATATAAACTTTATATTTTGCTGATTGATCTTTAGGTGAGATGGTACCTGCAGCATCATTTGGGCTACCATTGTTTCCAAGGAACCATATAATCATTTCAGATTCCGGAATACCTGTTGCATAACTAAGCGCTTTTGTCATTTCATTCCAATCTTGTGAACCCTTTGTATAATTCGCTGAATGAGGCTCAGATTGTGAGGTTCCAATAGGCTCCCATGCTGGGTTTTCAATTGTTTCTGCGATACCTGAGCCAGGTTCACCTTCTGTTATTTTTGCTTGTTCAAAAGGATCCTCTGTATTATCTTCCTCTGTGCTCTCTGTATCCTTGGAGCCATTTTCTTGTTGTTCTTCTGCTTCTTCAGGATCATCTACTCCTGATTCTTCAGTTTCTTCGGTTTTAGTTGGATCTTCTTCTTCGGTATTTTCTTTTTCACTTGCAAGTTTTATATCAGGCTGCTCATTGTATTTAGCGGTTTTTTCAGATTGGTTTGCACCTAGTATAAGCTGTGAACCTATCACAAATATCAGGACTAAAACAATACCTATTAGTGTGTTTAAAACAATATTTGTTTTTCTTTTTTTATCTCTTTTTTCATATCGAGAGGTGTTAAATTGATTATGACTCAATGCCCTACACTCCTTTTTCCCTTATACCTTCAGTCTACATTCTAGCATTTTAGCTATTTTCTATCTAGTCGTATCATAAATCCTAAATGAAAAGATTACTACTCCTAAACTAGTTTTTTCGTTCGTCAATTTTAGACATTTCGTTTACAATATCATAGAAAGCGGCATTCGTACCAGCTTCAGAACTTGTTGTATCCATCTCAACAACAACTAATGCATATTTTGGTTTTTCAGCTGGAAAATAACCGGCGAACCATTTATTATATAACGTTTGACCACTGTCATTTGATTGACCTGTTTGAGCAGTTCCTGATTTACCTGATACCTCAATCGGAGATGTTTGAAACCTTCTTCCTGTTCCCTCAGGATCTGTTACAACTAGCCTTAGCAGTTTTTGCAGCTTTGCAGCTGTCGTAGGAGTTATTTTTTCCCCTTCCAATGAATTAGACGTAAATGAATACATATTGGTTCCATTTTTATATAATATATTTTCTACGATCTTCACTTGCTGTTTTTGTCCGCCCCTCGCAATGGTTGCCATCATATTTGCTACAGAAAGCGGGGTAACCTTTACATCCTTTTGACCAATAGCTGTTTGATCTATAGCTCTTGGGACATTTTTATCTTTACTATCACCCCAAATATTACCAGCTTTTTCATCAGGAAATTGCTTAAAATTCTCATAATGAAATACTTCTCCCTTCCAGCCAACCGGGTCAATTAAACCTAGCTTATTAGAGGTATCCTCTATAACATTTTTATCTTGGTTCATTAATTCCTTTGCTAATGTTGTAAATGTATAGTTACAACTTTTTGCAAAGCTCCTTTCAAACGTAAGCTGTCCATCTTCTTGTCCCCCATCTGCTTCACCATGTAAATTAAGGTTGCAATTAAACTGTCTTGTTGGATCATCTAAACCATATTCAATTGCCGCAGCAGAAATGACAGTTTTAAAAATAGACCCAGGGAAAAGAGGCTGGAGCATTTGGTTTGTTAGAGTACTTGAATCTGCTCGATTTAAGCTTGGTTTACTAGCCATGGCTAATACTTCATTGCTTTCGATATCAAGTAATACAACTCCACCTTTCTCTATTTTTTGTTGATCCAACACTTTTTCGACCATTGCTTGCATTTCCTTGTCAATTGTCGTTTCCACTGTTACCGGATAAAACGGATTAGAATCTGCAATATATTTTACATTTATACCAAATAAAGGATGCCCGTCACCATCTACATGATAAAGAAGCTTTGTTTCCGCATCTGGTAACAAAAACTCATCAAAGGCTTTCTCAAGTCCAGTTACACCAATTTTAGTTTGGTAAGACAAATCTGTGCGATCTGGATATTTCTCTCTTAATGCCTCTGCATTTTCTCCAATAATTCCGATAACATGATCCCCTATTGTCTCATCCAGCTTTGTTTGTTGATAAATACC
The DNA here is from genome assembly GCA_035645575.1 of Metabacillus sp. Classification (GTDB taxonomy): domain Bacteria; phylum Bacillota; class Bacilli; order Bacillales; family Bacillaceae; genus Metabacillus. The sequence continues at coordinate 4,613 of DASQMK010000258.1, read as the reverse complement.
AAACACACCAGGAATTTCCAAATCATTAATTTTCTCAAGTTCAGATTTCGTTAAGGTAATCCCATCTTTACTTGAAAGCACGATAGGCTCTTTCGTGTCGCTAACTAATTCTTGTAATGTCTCACTAGGAATTCCAACAACCTGGGAGAGGTCCTCTGAAGGCCATGAGACCTCCTTTAGAAACGGAAATAAAACCAAGGATGGTTCTGCTTGCTTTTGTAATGACTCTCCATGACGGTCAACAAAACGACCTCTTCCATCATCAATCATGACTTCTTGTGTTCTTTGATTAACACTCTCTTGTACAAGATTAATACCTTTTTTTGAAAAGGACTCTGTATGTATTAATTGAATATCGGCAAGCCGATATAAAATAAATGTTAAAACGACTAAATAAAAAATACCCATAAAAGTAAGTCTCTTTTTTGGTAACATCATAACCTCCCGTGAGGCGCTATCATTCACTTATCATTCCTTAAAGTGGGGAATAAAAAAAGAAACACCTCATCATCATTTTTGACGAGGTGCTTCCTATATAAACCTTTATTAGCTAATTTTCACGATTTTAACAAGCATTTCTCCACCTGGTGTTTGAACGGTTACTTCATCGCCAACCTTTTTACCAAGTAAGCTTTTAGCAATTGGAGAATCATTAGAGATCTTACCTTCAAAAGGATCGGCTTCAGCACTACCTACAATTGTATAAGTTTCTTCATCACCATCTGGAAGTTCAGTAAATGTAACTGTACGTCCTAATGATACTAAGCTTGTATCAGCTTCACCTTCAATTATTTTTGCATTACGGATCATATTTTCTAATGTTGTAATACGACCTTCCACAAATGCTTGTTCTTCTTTAGCTGAATCGTATTCAGAGTTCTCAGATAGATCCCCGAAGCTGCGCGCAATTTTAATTCTTTCTACAACCTCTTTACGTTTAACCGTTTTCAAATATTCAAGCTCTTGTTCGAGCTTTTCTTTACCTTCTTTAGTCATTGGAAAAACTTTTTCTTGTGCCATGTTTGTTCCACTCCTTCTAGTAGACTTCCCCGTCGTACTGAGTCATTTCATGCTTTACTTTTCTTTTTGCTATGTATTAGCTAATCACTAACATACTTAAGTAAAAAAATAATAAAGCTTTTTATCCCAATATCGCCCAACAAATTATGTAAAAAAGCAAGGGCAACAATGTGCCCTTTTCCCATATAAACGATGTTTTTATGAAAGCTAAATAGATTTATTACTTATACATAATATGAACACAGTAGACTTTATCTATGCTATGTTATTACAAAATTGCATTTAGTTCAAGAATTGTTTGAATTTTTGTTACCATTAAATCGATCGCAACGTGATTTTGGCCACCTTCTGGGATGATGATATCAGCATATCTCTTCGTTGGCTCGATAAATTGGTTGTGCATCGGCCTTACAATTGAAATATATTGCTCAATAACCGAATCGATAGAACGACCTCTTTCTTTAATATCACGAAGAATTCTACGAATTATTCGTAAATCAGCGTCTGTATCAACATATAACTTGATATCCATTAAATCACGTAAACGCTCGTCCTCTAAGATAAGGATCCCTTCAAGAATGATGACGTCTTTAGGTTCTACGATAATAACATCTTCAGACCTGGTATGCAAAGTATAATCATATACTGGTTTTTCAATTGTATTGTGATTTAATAAAGCATTCAAATGTTCAATTAATAAATCATTATCAAATGCAAGTGGATGGTCATAGTTTGTGTTTAATCTTTGTTCAAACGGCAGGTGACTTTGATCTTTGTAATAAAAATCCTGCTCAAGCATCAAGATTGAATGACCTTTAAAATGCTCGTAGATTGCTTTCGTAACGCTTGTCTTTCCCGAGCCTGATCCTCCAGCAACCCCTATTACAACCGGCTTCTTCGCCATTCTAATTAGAACCCCTTTCGCATCATGTTGTTAACAAAGACCGGTTTATCTACTTTAAATGTAACAATTTGTAGCGGATGGCGAGCTGCATCTAGCTCATTACCATCTTCATCCCAAATCTTCTCAATTGTTTGTGTAAAGTTCTCAATTTCAGGACCAAAGAATTCAACTGTTTCACCAGGTTTAAAGTGGTTACGTTGCTGTAAAGTAACCATTTGTGTTTCTTTGTTATAATCTAAAACAAGTCCGGCAAAATCATACTCAGTTTTCTTACTATGTTGGCCAAACATTTGTTGTTTAAATCCTGGAACTCCTTCAAAGAATGCTGAAGCTGTTTCACGGTTAGCACATTTATTAAGTTCTTTTAACCATTCAGGATCTATCTTAAAGTTTTCAGGATCTGCACAGTATGCATCAATTACTTTACGATAGACACTTACAACTGTTGCAATATAATGAATAGACTTCATTCTTCCTTCAATCTTTAAACTGTCGATTCCAAGCTCGATCATTTTAGGGATAGATTCAATTAAGTTTAAATCCTTAGGACTCATTGCAAATGCAGCATCATTTTCGTCAAATAATGGTACCTCATGATTGTTTTCAATTTTAAACAGATCATAATCCCAGCGACAAGACTGACAGCAGCCACCACGATTTGAATCACGTGCAGTCATATGGTTACTTAACGTACATCGTCCAGAGTAGGCGATACACATAGCACCATGAATAAAGGCTTCAATTTCAATATCAACCTTTTCTTTCATTTCCTTTATTTCCTCAGCACTGGTTTCACGAGCTAAAACGACTCGTTCTAGCCCTTCTTCCTTCCAAAATTGGACTGCTTTCCAATTTGAAAGTGATTGCTGTGTACTTAAATGGACTTCAAGCTTCGGTGCCACACGGCGACATGTTTCAATGATAAGTGGATCAGCGACGATAATACCCGTTACTCCGGCATCCTGTAATCCCATTAAATATTCATCAAGTCCATCCATGTTTTCATTATGGGCAAATATATTTGTTGTAACATAAATCTTTGCCCCGTATTTGTTTGCAAACTGAACACCCTCCGCCATTTCTTCTAAGGAGAAATTATCAGCATTTGAACGAAGACCATATTCTTGACCACCAATAAAAACAGCATCTGCTCCATAATGAACTGCGATTTTTAACTTTTCTAAATTGCCTGCTGGTGCTAATAACTCGGGCTTCTTAGTTATCACACGTTTCCCATCGATAATTGTAGAAATTTTATCCATTACTGTCGTCACTTTTTTCACTCCCTTTTGCATTATAAATGTTTAAATTAATAAACTGTTTCTTTGAAGAAAAAGCCTGTATCTAATGAGCGATTTTTCGCTTGTATGTTCTCGATTTCTTCTAAGAGTGTATCTTTTATTTCTTCGTACTTTGTATTATTTTCAATATATAGATCAATTGCTTTTCGGTATTTTTTTGTGACTTCAATAATGTATTCTGATGTTTGCAATACACCATCAATCTTGAATGAGTCAATACCTGCATCAATCATTTCCCCAAGCTCATCAATAATACAAATGTCATTTGGGCTCATAATATGTGTTCCATTGACGTCTTCGAAAATAGGATATTTATTATCTCTTTCTGGATCAAATAGAAACATCATTTCCTTGTCATCAAAACGATTTTCAACTTTTAAAGCCTTGCCTTGGTACTCAAAATAATTACCTAAAAGTGTGCGTTTTGATTGAAACATACAGGTCATCCCATGCACCTGCACCTCTATTTCAACGTCTGCATGCTCTTTTATTTCAATGATCGCATCCATACTTAATTCACGAGCAAGCACGGCCCTCTTAGCACCTTTTCTTCCCCAATAATTACATGTATACCAGTTTGTTGCAGTTGTTTCTGTATTCCAGTGAAGCTTTAGGTCTGGTGCTACTTCTTTTGCTACCATTAAAACAGCTGGATCTCCGAACACGACAGCATCTACCTTTACTTCATTTAAAAATGATAAATAGTTTTCGATATCTTCGATCGCCTCATTATGAAAAATAGCATTCATGGCAACATATACTCTTTTATTATGTTTGTGAGCAATTTCGATAGCTTCTTTTACTTGTTCTCTTGAAAATTCACCTGCAAGGCGTAGACCAAATCTTTGTTCTCCTATCATAAATGCATCTGCACCGGCTTCAATCAACGGTAGAAAGTCCTCCACTGATTTTGGTGTAACTAACAATTCAGGTTTTTTCATTATATTTCACCTCATTTATTTCATTTTCTTTGTTACGGCAATACCATCACCAACAGGAATAAACGTAGTTTTATATCCTTCTAAAGTCGACAGCATCTGATTATATTCATCTAGCTTTCGCACTAAGGTCCGTTGTCTTCTCGTTTTTAGCTCAGAACGATCTCGTGCAACAGTTCCTTTAAATAGAACATTATCTGAATATATCATGCCATCTTCAGCTAACATTGGTTCATATAAGTTAAAGAACTTCTTATATTTTGCCTTAGTTGCATCAATAAAAAGTGCATCAAATGGCCCATGTTGTTTGATTTCTTCTGAAATGATCAAAGCATCACCTAAGAAGGTTCTGATTTGGTTTTCTAAGCCTAAATCTTTAATATGTTTCTTAGCTTGTTGGTACCTTTCCTCATCAAGCTCTACTGTGATAATTTGAGTATGAGGCAATTG
>DASQMK010000257.1:0-5177 GCA_035645575.1 Metabacillus sp. | reverse complement strand
AGGCAGTACTAATTTTTCAGGTGAAGTTTCATTTGTTCCACAGTATGATAACCGAAATTTTCAGCAGGCTATAGAAAATGGAAACTGGACTAAGAAATCATTTATATGTGAGGAATATGAGATCGATGCTATTAGCAGGCTAGTAGCTTCATTTGTAGCTATCATTAACCCTCACACAATTATTTTTTGCGATGATGAAGTCAACCAATCTATCATAGACCAAATTGTTAAGCGAAGCTTAAAGTATATTCCTGCAGAGCATCTTCCAGAGCTTATCATAAGTGATTGGAAACAGGATTATTTATTTGGTTTACAAAGTCTTGGTCTTGATCTCATGATAACTGGAATAAGCAGCTAAGAAAAATCAATACCTATTATAAAAAATGAAAAGACGGGGGTTTACAATGGCTACATTCTTTTTGATAATAATCTATTTGGCTTTTATTAGCTTAGGTTTACCTGATTCATTGTTGGGGGTAGCGTGGCCCACGATGAAATCTGACTATGGGGCCCCACTTGAAACGGCCGGATTACTTTTTATGACGATTGCAGGTGGTACAATTGTCTCCAGTTTAGCTAGTGGAAGGGTTCTTAATCGGTTCGGAACAGGTATTGTTACATTTTTCAGTTGTTTAATGACAGCCGGAGCACTTCTTGGCTTTCATTTTGCCCCTTCAATTTTTTGGTTGTTTATTTGCGCTATACCACTTGGATTAGGAGCAGGTGCAGTTGATTCGGGTTTAAACAATTATGTAGCCTCACATTATAAAGCACACCACATGAGTTGGCTTCATTGTTTTTGGGGAGTTGGAGCTACACTGGGTCCCGTCATTATGGCTCAGTTTATTTCAGGGCAACATTCTTGGAGAAGTGGGTATCTAGTCATTGCTGGTCTTCAGTTTGCATTAGTTGTTATTCTATTCTTCACTTTACCCTTATGGAATAAGGTTGGAGGAAACAGCAATGGAATCTCAGCTCAAAAACCTGAAAATACAAATAGTGGGTTGGATGATGAAGCTGCTAGAAATCGAAAACCAATGAAAATTAGCGGTGTTAAACTAGCTTTAATATCCTTCTTTTTTTATTGCGGCGCAGAAGCAACGATGGGACTTTGGGGTAGTAGTTTCCTAGTAAATGTTAAAGAATTATCCGTAGATGTCGCAGCAAAATGGGTTTCCTTGTATTACGCGGGAATAACAATTGGAAGATTTATAACAGGTTTTATCACCTTAAAAATAACTAATCGTTCCCTTATTCGGATGGGGCAAATAATAGCATTAGTCGGTGCCATTCTTCTATTTTTACCATTGCCATCTACCTTCTCACTTATAAGTTTTATAATGGTTGGATTAGGATTAGCCCCTATTTTCCCTTGTATGTTACATGAAACACCAATACGATTTGGAAAGAAACATTCTCAGACAATTATGGGGTATCAAATGGCCGTTGCATATACAGGTAGTACGTTTCTGCCACCTCTTCTTGGTTTCATTGCAGCACAATCAACAATAGGAATCTTCCCATTTGTCATTGCAGGTTTCATTGTAATCATGTTCTTAGGTTCCGAAAAATTAAATTCAATATTGAATAAGACTGAATTATTAAGTGTAAAAAGTAACAACTCTTCCGTGATTTAATTTTGACTGGCGACAGCTATTATGGATAGTTTAGAAGGTTAACAAATTTCTAAATTCGTATTTTCTTGTTGTCCAGGAAGAAAACTCTTCATTCGAACTAACGAAAAGGAAAATTTTCCAAACTGGAAAAACTATTTATTAAAATAATCATCATCCCAAAAAAATCCATTTATTAAAGATAATCCTTGGAATGTCAAGTATTACACTTAAGCATACTGAGCAAACTTATTGATAGAAGGATTTTCTCTGATATGTAAAGAAAAGGCTTTTAGAGAAATCTTAAAGAAATATTGGAAAGTCTCATTTCGAAAAAAAGAGAAAAATGATTAAATTAATGTTATAGTTAGAAAGAAATTTTAAAAGTGAGTAGGCGAATAACATGATTGAGATAAAAACATCGCAAATAAGTGATGGAGAATTCAATAGAGGGGTATTTGCTACATGTGATATCAAAAAAGGAGAGCTTCTACATGAAGCACCTGTTATTGCGTATTCAAATGACCAGCATCAACACATAGAGAAAACTATACTTGCTGATTACGCTTTTGAGTATGGAATAAATCACACTGCTATCCTTCTTGGTTATGGAATGTTGTTTAACCATTCTTATCAACCTAATGCAACATATGAGATTAATTTTGATAATCACACATTTGACTTCTACGCTTTCACTGATATAAAAGCAGGAGATGAGATATTAATCAACTATAATGGTGATGTTGATGACAAAGAGCGGTTGTGGTTTAACTAGGAGTAAAAAATAAGTCAGAACTAGCTTTTAAAGAAAATATCTATTCTGTTTTTTATGTTCAATTCAATATGGAATAATAGCTAAGGGCCTAAACAGGTCCTTTTTTTCAATAGATGCAAAAAGATCGCCTGAGAAAATTGCAAGCGAATTAGGAATCGAAAGTATGAACCTAATTCAAAGTAAAATTATAACCTTTTTTTTAACGAACCATGTTTCCACCACAAAATCCTAGGACTTCTATAAATAATATTCTTTTGATATATTGTCCAGAAAATATATTGACAGAATTTTCTCATACATTATACATTTGAACAGTTGGACATATTTGGATAATTAGAGCAAAGGAATGTGATTAAGATGAAAAAGAAAATTTACTTTAATCATGATGGCGGTGTTGATGATTTAATTTCTTTATTTTTATTACTACAAATGGACAATGTTGAACTTACAGGTGTTTCGGTTATTCCAGCAGATTGTTATTTAGAGCCAGCAATGTTTGCGAGCCGAAAAATTATTGATCGGTTTGGTAATGGTGGTCTTGATGTAGCAGAATCAAATTCTCGTGGGAAAAATCCTTTTCCACAAGATTGGCGTATGCATGCGTTTTATGTTGATGCTCTGCCGATATTAAATGAGTCTGGAAAGGTTGTAACACCAGTGGCGGACAAACCTGCACATCTCCATTTAATACATACGATTTGTGAAACTGAAGGAAAAACAACTTTATTATTTACAGGGCCTCTTACAGATCTGGCCCGTGCATTAGATGAAGCTCCTGAAATTGAAGAGAAAATTGAACGACTTGTATGGATGGGTGGTACATTCCTAGAGGCAGGAAATGTACATGAGCCTGAACATGATGGAACAGCGGAGTGGAATGTGTTTTGGGACCCGGAAGCAGCTGCTCGTGTATGGGACACTGGCATAGAAATTAATTTAGTAGCACTTGAAAGCACAAACCAAGTACCGCTAACTTTAGATGTGCGCAATCTTTGAGCAGCAGATCGCAAATATACCGATGTTGATTTTCTTGGCCAATGTTATGCGATGGTACCGCCTCTTGTTCACTTTTCAACGAATTCTACCTATTATTTATGGGATGTGTTAACAACTGCGTTTGTGGGCAAAAATGAGCTTGTAAAAATACAAACGATTAATAGCATTGTACTAACAGACGGTCCAAGCCAAGGGCGTACAGTTGAAACAGCTGATGGACGACCAGTAAATGTCGTATTTGACGTGAATTGCAACGCGTTCTTCGATTATATAACTGATTTAGCGAAGAAAGTAGGAGAGGGCTACTAAATGATAGAAAAAAAACGAGTCATTATTGATACTGATACAGCAGGTGATGATACGATTTCAATTTTAACAGCTCTTCACTATTTTCAAGTGGAAGGTATCATGGTAACTGGTGGTAATGTTCAATTTGATCAGCAGGTTGAAAATGCACTTTACACTGTTCAAATAGCAGGAAAGAGTGGACAAGTTCCAGTTTATAAAGGGTATGAACGTCCATTAATGGGGCTTGGTGAAAACCAGCATCGTACTGTTGAGGATGTACATGGTAAGGACGGAATGGGAGATTCATTTTTTGAAAAAGCAGTCCAGTCTCCCTCAGAAGGTCATGCAGTTGATTTTTTGATTGAAACTGTTCACAAAAACCCAGGAGAAATCCATTTATTAGCTATTGCACCATTAACAAATATTGCATTTGCGATTCAAAAAGATCCGACCATTGTTCCAAAAATTCCTCACCTGTACCTTATGGGTGGTACAAATAATGCGCTAGGAAATATTACACCGAGCGCAGAGTACAATTTCTACGTTGACCCTGAAGCAGCAAAAATTGTTCTTCATTCAGGTATTCCAATCACAATGGTTGGGTGGGAAATGTGCACACAATATTCAATTATGGATGATCATGATCATAATGAAATCGAAGCTTTAGCAACAAAAGGCAGCCAATTTTTTAAAGATGTCAATAAAGTTGTGATGAAATTCAATAAAAATGTTCACAAATTAAATGGAACATCACATCCAGATACACTACTGGCTGCTGTTGCAGCAAATGAAGAAATAATGACAAAATCGAATTTTTATCATGTAGATGTAGAAACAGTTGGTGAACTAACAAGAGGTTACAGTCTTGTTGATGTAAATAACCGTTTAGAGCGTACAAAAAATGTTCGGGTTTGTGAAGCAATTGATCGAAAGGCATTTAAAGAGATGTTAATGGAAGTATTAGGTGCGATAAATTAGCGGTCTTAAAGTAATTATGTATTTAGATTTAATAGTGAACAGCTTATTTTAAAGAATATAAGGGTGTAGGAATTGTCAACTAATTCTTCGATACTAAATCATGTAAAACGATTAATGATATAAACAAATTAATTACGAATTGCTTGAGAAAATCATTTTAATATTAAGGTTAAGGCTAAGATCGAATTTTTGGCGACAATATCAAAATATCAAAGGAGGATGACATGGAGGTTTTTGTAACATATTTAGCAGGTATAGATAACCCTGACCACCGTGAACGAACAGAGGAAATTTTAGCGTGGGTTGCTAATAAATTCCCAAATTTAGAAGCGCAAATCAAATGGAATACGCCAATGTTTTCCGATCACGGCACTTTTATCATCGGCTTTTCTACAGCAAAGCATCATTTGAGTGTTTCACCCGAAGAAGCAGGAATTGCGCACTTTAAAGATGACATTGCACAAGCTGGTTACAGTGCTACGAAAGGTTTGTTTAGAATTCCGTGGAATGAGCCGGTAAATTACGAA
>DASQMK010000256.1:0-12420 GCA_035645575.1 Metabacillus sp. | reverse complement strand
GAGCCCTGTGCCTTCGGGATCTCCTCCCTGCACCATAAAGCCAGGTATAACTCGATGAAAAATCAGCCCATCATAAAACCCGGAATTGGCTAATGAAATAAAGTTATTAACCGTATTTGGGGCAATATTTGGGTAAAGTTCAACTTTTATTACATCATTATTTTCCATTGTAATCGTTGCTATCGGATTTTCCTCAATTTTTTGAAGTGGCTTCTCCTGCTCTTTTGCACCACAGCCTGCAATCAGGATGAGGCAGAAACAGAAGACTAGTCGAAGTAACTTGTTTCTCATAATCTGCTCCCTTCTATACTGTAATGTATGAATACTCTCTCATCGCTTTCATTTAAGCACTTATGTATGTTACCGTTAAAGTATACAAGATTTATATAGGTGGTGTCTAACTTGGCAATGTCAGAACTTAAGCATCTTTTGAAAGATTACTACCCTTTTTCACTTTTAACTGATATCCAACTTCAAGAATTGACCGATAAAGCTTCACAAAAGTATTTTTCGAAAAACGAATTTATTTTTCATGAAGATGAGGCTGCCGAAGAGATCGATCTTTACTTTCTTGTGTCTGGATTAGCGAAAAATATTCTTCATCAAACAAATGGAAAACAATTGTCTCTTCGATATTATTATCCTGGAGATATTATTGGCTTGATGGTCATGTTCACGAGTGGTGAACTTAATTTTTCTGTTCAAGCCCTTGAGAATTGTACAGTTTTCAAGTTAAACAAACGGCATTTCTTTGAAATAATGACACGAAATAATGATTTTTCAAAGGTTATTTGGGGAAGTATTGGGGAACGAACAAAATCTTTATATGATGAAATGAAAAACAAAACATCACAAGAAGATGATGGGGAAAATGTTCATCTACTAAAAACACGTGTAAAAACACTAATGGATCAACCGATCTTTGTTCAGCCACATATTACGATGAGCCATGCAGCCCAAATCCTAAAAGAAAAAAATATTTCTGGATTAATTGTTAGTAAAGATTCAGCTAAGATGTTAGGCATCATCACGTCCAATGAGATCATAAAATATGCTTCAACATCGCCTGCATCAAGTTTTGTTAGCGATTGGATGAATTCAACACCTATATATGTTGATGGAGACGCCTTTGCATTTGAAGCTTTATCATTTATTAAAAATAAAAATAGTGAATATATTCCTGTTCTCAATAATCAAAAGGTTATCGGTGTATTGACAACCCGATCATTTCTAAACCTCGAGAATTCTAGCTATTTAGACCTTACCTATAATGTAAAGTATTCAAGATCACTTGATTCATTAGTTCAGCAAGGCCCTCTAGTGAATACAACCTTACATGCCTTTGTACAAGAGCTAGTTGAAAAAGAAAGCTATGCCTATGAAGTCTCTGAAATGATAACAAACCATAATGATAATCTTCATAGACAAATTATTAAGCTAACTGAAAATGAAATGAAGGTACAAGGATATGGCACACCTCCTATTAACTACTGTTTTATTATCATGGGTAGTCAAGCAAGAAATGAGCAAGGTTTTCGAACTGATCAAGATAATGGCATGATTTTAGCCAATTATGAGCATTTACCAAATCGAAAATGGATTGAGGAGTATTTTATTACATTCACGAAAAAATTAAATCATTCCCTCTTTAAGCTAGGATTTCCGGAATGTAAGGGTGGAATTATGGCGAAAGAGGAAAAATGGAGAAAATCAGTCTCACAATGGAAAACAGATATACAAACATGGAAGAATGAGCTTGATGCACAGGAAATCCAAAACTTTACAATGTTCTACGATTTCAGGCCTATTTATGGAGATTTCTCTTTAGCGGATGAAGTAAGGGCATTCCTAAATAAAAAAGCCCAACATTCCAAAACATTGCAGCAGCTTTTAATGAAGGATGCCCTTCGCTTTAAAATTTCCGCTCATCCTTTTGGAATCATGAATTTAAAACAAAAAAATAAAAAGATCAATGTCAAAAAAACAGGTCTTACACAGATCATATACTCAACTCGAATTAATGCAATTAAGTACGGGGTTAATGAAGTAAGTACAATCAAAAGGCTTAATGCCTTAAAAAACTTACAAGCTATGCACCCACGAGATGTAGATAATGCTAAAACAGCCTTTCATTATTTGCATTATTTTAGACTTAGACAAAATCTTAAGGAATTAGATAATAAGCATGATGTGTCAAACGAGATTCATATCAATGAACTAACAAAAGAGGACCGAATGAAGCTAAAAGAAGCGTTACAGGTTGCCCATCGAATGCAGCAAGTAACAAAAATTAGCTTTAATCGAAACCGGGTGGTGTAGTCAGCTTGCCAGATGATATTAAAGTTATTAAGTATTTTCTTTGGGATCATTACTATCTAAAATATCATATTAAAAAAATGGCCCAATTACCTTCATATAATGCTGCAAGTCAATCAATCGATTCCTTTTTAGAAAGTCAACATGGACTGATGAATCAATCACTATCTTCTTGCGCGTTTACGATCTTTGATCTAGAAACTACCGGATTTTTCCCAAACATGGGTGATGAAATCATTTCAATCGGTGCAATAAAGGTGAAGAACTTTCAAATTCAATATGATGAAGCATTTTATACAATCGTTAAGCCAATTGGCAGAATCCCAAAAGGAATCCAGGATCTTACAGGTCTCTCTGAAGATATACTAAACAAGGCAGAACCATTTACGGTTGGAATGTCAAAATTCTTGGATTATTGCAAAGGAAGTATCTTGGTTGCCCATCCGGCTACCTTTGATATTGAATTTATGAAAACCACTATGAAACAATGGAATCTTCCCGAGTTTCCAGTCGGTTTCCTAGATTCACATCTTATTGCAAACGACATGTTTCAAGGAATGCGCAATTATTTAGATGATTTGGTTGTACGGTTTGACATTCCTGAACGTGAACGTCACCATGCATTAAATGATGCCATTATGACAGCAGAGGTTTTCCTAAAGCTTATTGAGAAATTTGATAGGTCATTAATGATTAAAGAATTAAAATCGCATGGAAGCGAAATAAATGAAAAGGAGTGACAATTGAGAAGTCACTCCTTTTCATTTATCCCATACTTAACGGGCAGTAAGACCCCCTACCTTAAGCTTCTGAGTTTACAAGAAGGTAGGGAGGATAACTGCCCATTAAGGTCAGATTGGTTGTACTAACCATCAGTGGGGAATGAAGCCCCCCACTGATGGAAGTTTCATTTTATATTTTTTTAAACACTGCAGCTTGGATCGCCATATCTCCTTCTTTATGTTCCGTGATATGTGAGAATGTATAAACACATCCACATCCATCTATATCAAATAAGGTCATTTCCATAAAATCATTTGGTAAGTCGTGTAAATGCTTTAAAATGATTTCACTTTCTGATGTGTGTTTTAGATCCCCTACCTGTAAATAGTGAACGAAAGGATTTGTTTCTAGAAGGTTTTCTAATGGAATGTTGAAATAATTCATTTAAAGCACCTCACCTTTTATTTTTCTTTTAATTCAGTATTTTCTGATTATTTATAATAATACACGAAATTCTTCTGTTTGAAAACTATTTTTTAAAAATTTATTCTCAAAAAATTTTCTTGATTATCTATTCTCTCATTCTCGACAAATTCTATCAATCTCATCCCTACTATTTTTCAACATTCTCTTTATCTACAAGCAAATGATACCAATTACCAAATCTACTATTCATGTTAAAATTAGCTGAAGGATGTGATATGAATGATTAGTTTTAAACAGATTTTCATTATATTACTATTATCATTCCCTCTTTTAGTTAGCTTTAAAACGGCAGATGTAGATAGCCGCTCCTTTGCCTCATTTCAATCCCCGGAAGGAATTTATTTTAAGAGCTATACATCCTCTTGGGATGAAGAAAAATTGAAAGAGTTGTATGAAGAGCTGTTATTAAATAAACATGGCCGGGAATTATCGGAATTGAATGAAGTTAGAATTTTAGGCGGGACACATTCTCATTCAAATACAAAGGGAAGTTATCACTCTCTAACTAAAACCATTGTTTTATATCGAGGGAATCAATATGAAAACCCTATCGAGTATCGCGAAACATTGTCAAATGAGTATGGACATCATTTTGCCTATCATTATTTTCCTTCCCATCACTTTCCTTTCTCTGAGTGGCAAAGAATAAGAGGGATTGAAGTTTCAGACATGAGATGGGATGCTTTTTGGAATTATGATGAGCGTTATCACGCGATATATCCACAGGAAATTATCGCTGATGATTATGTTCTTTTATACGGAGCTACTAGTCAACTAGATTCAGATGGAGTATATTCGAACGAAATCTTCTACTTACGTACACAGCATGAAAATCAGGAAATTCCTAATGTTCTTGAGAACAAGAAGCTGCACGCCTTTTTTGAAAAGGAAACAGGAATACCAATTGATTCATCTAGAACACTAGAATCACCAAAGTTAGTCAAATGGAATAACCAAACGATACGCTTTTCTGTTCCATCAAGAGAGAATATCGCATACCGCTTAAACCTAGAGCTAATTGATCACCAAAATGAAAAGCAATCATTTGAATTGTATGAAATAACATCACATGAAACGAATCAATTGATTTTTTCTTTACAAGATCATGACATCAAAAATATTTCTGATTATGATCATGCCATTATCTCTATTGACGTTGTTGATTTAACAACTTCAATCGGATTTGAAACAGCTGAAACAAGAGTGTCCCTGTAGAAAATTCAAAAAAGGATTGAGTCACGAAAGTACCCAATCCTTTTTACATATTATTTTTGATCATATAAAACGGTTAAGCTAATAAGGGTGACAAGAATTGTTGCTCCCATATCTGAAAGTATCGCAATCCAAAGTGTTAATAGTCCAGGAATAGTTAGGAGCAAAGCAATTAGTTTTAGCCCTAAGGCTAATGCAATATTTACTTTAATAATATTGTTCACCTTTTTGGCAGATTTAATCGCGTTCGGTAATTTTCCGAGATGATTTTGCATTAAAACAATATCAGCTGTTTCAATGGCACTGTCTGTTCCTTTCCCCATTGCAATTCCTAAATCAGCTGTAGCGAGAGCAGGGGCATCGTTTATGCCATCTCCAATCATCGCAACTTTTTCACGTTTGGATAGGTCTTTAATTTTTTCTACTTTCTGATCAGGCAGTAAACCTGCAAAATAAGCTTTTACACCTACTTTACGGGCTACCTTTTCTGCAGTTGTTACATGATCACCGGTCAGCATTACGGTATGTTGAACTCCGACCGCATGAAGATTTTCTATAACATTAGCACTTTCTTCTCTAACCTCATCTGATATCCCCATTATGCCAAGTACCTCTTCATTTGTAGCCAAAATGACGATGGTCATGCCTTTTTCTTTATAATGGTTGATTTGTTTTTTCACATCTTGCTGAAATTCTACCTCGTTCATATGTGCTTCATTACCAAGAAAATAGGTTACTCCATCTATTATTGCTACCATTCCGCTTCCTGTTACAGCCGTTAATTCTTCTACTTCTAGATACGATATCCCTTCTGCTTTTTTCAATATCGCTTTCGCTATCGGATGTGAAGAGTTTTTTTCAATTGAAGCAGCTATTTGCATGAAGTTAGGATGATAAGCAATATAATCTTCTACATATGGTTCTCCCTTTGTTAATGTTCCCGTTTTATCAAAAGCAATCGTTGTAATTTTCCCTAGTTGTTCCAGGAATACTCCACCTTTTATGAGAATTCCATTACGTGCATTTTTCGTAATCCCCGACACAATCGCGATCGGTGAGGATAAGACTAACGCACAAGGACAACCAACTATTAACACAGCTAAACCTTGATAAAACCAATCACCCCAACTACCATTCAATAATAATGGAGGAATGAGCATAACAAATGCTGCAATAACCATGATCAGTGGTGTATAATATTTTGCAAATTTATTAATAAATAATTCCGTTGGTGTCTTCGTTTCCTGCGCTTCTTCAACAAGATGAAGGATTTTCGCAAGTGATGAATCCTCATAGGCTTTTGTTATTTTAATCTTTAAGATCCCTTCATTATTTATGCTGCCTCCATATACTGGTTCATTTATTGCTTTTTCCACAGGCATGGCCTCACCTGTGATAGCGGCTTCGTTTACAGAACTTTTCCCTTCAACCACGATTCCATCAGAAGGAATTTTTTCACCAGCCCGTACAAGAACAATTTGGTCTACATCTAACGAGGTAATGTTAACAATACGCTCTTCACCATCGGCTAAAACAGTTGCTTCTTTTGGAGCAATTTCAAGAAGTTTTGCCATAGATTTTCTCGCCTTCTGCATTCCTAAACCTTCTAAATACTCATTCAATCCAAACAGAATCGCAACTAATGCTCCTTCTTTCCATTCACCTATCCCCAATGCACCAATTAAAGCGATCGTCATTAATGTTTCAATATTAAATTTTAATTTACTTAAATTTTTCAGGCCCTTTATAAATGTTTGATAACCACTTAATGCCGTTGCAGCAAGAAACATGCCGATTGCGACATATTCATGAAAGAAATACTCTGTGATAAACCCAGCAACATAAAGAAAGGCTGAGATGGATAGAAGAACAATCCAATTTACACCAGTATGATGCTGATGTTCATGTTGATGATCCTCTGCTTCGATATAAGCACCATCTGAAGATAAAATCTTTTTAACCCTATTTAAATCAACAGAGTTATCTACTTTGAGCCGACCTGTATTATAACTTAATGAAGCCGTTTGACCTGAGGGTAGTTTATTAATTTCTTCCTGTAGCTCTCTTGTACAATTCGCACAGGTTAATCCTTTTACTTTGTATTCATTCATTTTCTCTCAACTCCTATGAGGGCTTAATGATGTAGCGCATGGTGAATGGTTTGCTGCAGGACATTCATCACATGATTGTCATCTGGAGAATAAAATAGTGTGGTCCCTTCACGTCTATATTTGACCAACCTTAGGTTTTTCAAAAATCTTAGTTGATGTGACACAGTTGATTGTAGTAAAGAAAGTTTCTCAGCTATTTCATTAACTGAATGTTCTTTTTGTGACAATAAGTGAAGAATTCTAATTCTAGTAGGATCCCCTAAAGCTTTAAATGTTTGCGAAACGATAAATAGTGTTTCCTCGTCAAGTTGATCTTGATCCTGTTGTTCTTTGTTTATGGATTCGTCCATTGTCTTCACCCCTTACATTTTATTATATATTCAAATATGTATATATGTTCATATTATCTAATTAAATAATAAAAAAAGAATTGACTGCTGTCAAGCTAGCCAATTCTTTTTTGTGTAACTGTAGAGGAATGCTAGTCAATTAACTGGTCAAGGACGTACTCGACCAATTTTTCAGAGAAAGCGCGAACTGCTACAAAGGGTGGGTTTATGTGTTCTGCGAGTTCGTATGGCATTCCTAACCATAAATATTTCTGATCGATGATGATAAATGGAAATGGAACATTCCTTTTTATAAATTGATCATATTGAACACCTGATACTGAATCATAAGCTACTAATGTGTAAGTAACCGTTGATTTTTTTCCGTCACATATTTTTTTCCATTCTATCGGTAGATCCTTCTTTGATGGGATTCCTATCATGATTGATTTTTCGGCTTGAAGAATATCTTTCTTTACAAATTCTATTTTCTTTGCGTGTATCCACGTAACACGTGAATGCTGATGTTTAATCCAAGTCCCAATCTGATGTGGGGAAATCTTTTGGTTCCTAGCTATTTGATGGTCGACAAGCTGGCGGATTGTTTTTCCTCTATATACTTTTGTTTGGATAAAATGATGGTCCGCAAGATGAACAAACTTCCCTCTTGTCCTAGTCATCGCGACATTGATTAACCGCTCACTATCTTTTCCAATTAATAGCATGCCCGGACGTTCTTGAGGAAAGCTGTCAACGGTATCAAATACCATTACATCACGTTCACTTCCTTGAAACCTATGAACAGTTGCAGAAATAATATCTGCTTCAACTAACTCTTGTGGATATATTTCATTTAATAACGCCTCCATCAAAGCAGCTTGAGCTCGATAAGGTGTTACATACCCAATTGATCTTGATCCTGCAATAAAGGATTCATGAATTACTTGAAAAGATAAAAGTAATTGCCATAAATTAAATCTTGAATTTGAAGATTTTTCACTTAAGCAGTGCATACCCGTAAAACTACTGTCTAATAAGATTGATGCACAGTTTGCAAATGGCTTTCTCTCAACAATAGCATGCCTAGACTTGTTAACACTATCATGGTCGTCTACAAGAGAATTGTACACATATTTATTTGTAAAAGAGGAAATTTCAGGATGCATTCGACGTTGTTCTTTTAAAAGAAAAAGATGGGGATGCATAGGCTTACGATTGTTTTCCTCTAACCAATCAACAACTCCTGATTTATGAAAAATATCATCTCTTAACCATTCATCAACGAGAGGATGTTTTGCTGCTGCAATCGGTGGCAATTGCTTAAAATCTCCACAGACAATCATCCTTTTACCTAACGAAGCAGCAAATGCGATTTGCGGTATGTACGCCATACTAGCTTCATCGACCATGACAATATCGAAATCTTTCTCATAAATAGTTGGATCACTTGCCGATTTTGATAAAGTTGTTCCTATAATTTCCGCATCATGAACAAGTTCCATTTCCTTTTGGCGAATTTTTTCCGTTACATTTGTTAATTTACGTTCGATTTCAAGAAGCTGCTCTGAGTCCCTTCTACTGTATGATTCAACTAAGGTTACTTTCATTAATCTTCTTTCTTCATAAAGTTCGGCTCTTTGTTTTGCTAAATCGGGATGTCTCTTTTGAATCAGTTCATTGGTTGTTAAGTTGGCATCTGAATTTAGTATGGATTGTGATCCATACCGTACAAGATCACCTTCTCTGTATAAACCCTTTTTATGAATAAAACGGGATATTTCCATCATCAGAACATCAACCGCTTGATTACTTTGTGATAATACCAATACGCGGTCTTTTTTGTTGTATTTATTGACAGCTACTCGACTCAGCGTATACGTTTTACCTGTACCTGGAGGACCCCATACAAATGTAACAGGATTATATTTACTACGTAACACAAGTTCGTGAACAGGTGATTTTATTTTATCCTTTGGATGTTTTGCCTCGTTTGAAGGATTCATTAACCTTTTTACTCTTGACCGCTTTCGCTTACTTTCCTTCATCTCATCAAGCCGATCGTGGAGCTGATCTAATAACTCCCAAGGATCATGGAGCAAATATAAATCAAAAAGCTGATGTCCTAATGATTGTTCCAAGGAAAGAATGACACTTTTCCCTTCTGAGGATAGAATTCTGCCATTTATAATTAACTTTCCAGACTCTATTTTTATCGTAGAGCCAACTGGTATCTTTAAAGGAATGACTGATTCAAAATAATACGTAAAAGTATCAGCACTTGACATTACCTGTCCATTCTTTAAAGGATATTTTGTACTCCCATATTTTTTTAGGTGCATAATCTCTGCACGTAATGACTTTTGCCATAGTTTTATATAAAGATTTGTAGACTTCATTTGTTTATTTCCTCACAAAACATTGCTTTTCTTAAACTCGATTATACCGAACCATACTATACCATGTTGAAAACTGAAAAGCTATCTGTTGTGAAGACATGTCAAATACAAAAGAGCAGAAACTTTAGAAGCTCCCACTCTCTTAAAAACACTATTTTTATCCCACTCTTAACGGGCGGTAAGAACCCCACCTCAAGCTTCTTAGTTTACAAAGAAGGTAGGTGGGGGATGAAGAAAACACCACTGATGGAAGTTTCACCTTATAATACTATGTCCTTAGAATGACTCGAACATGTGCACTCTGCTAGACTATAACCTGTTACATCAAATCCGTTTTTTTGTAAAAACCGAACACCAATATTTTTTTCAAGCTGATTTCCTGCAATTAGATGGACCTTCTTCGATGGTATCTCATGATAATATCGTTTTAAATATGGTATTGGTATCACAATTGCACCGGAAACGGTCATTTCGGACAGATTATTATAATCCCGAACATCAACGATCTGACTTGACTGATCATGGTGTTGGACATCAACACACGGAACGTTTTTGTTCCATTTTAATCTTTGTACTAAATGGTAACCTATCAATAAAATAAGTGCTATTCCCCCAATAAATAATAACAATACCCTTCCCCCTCTTTGCCAGCACATGTTGGTTTACATTTCTTACTATAAATGGATTATATTGTTTTAATCAAGTAATTAGATTTGGTTTGATGAATTCTCTGTTTGGTTAAAAACAAAAATCCTTCCTTACTGGGCAAGAGCCATACTCCTTACTTATTTAACTCATCAAGAATTGGATAAAGCTCTTCAAGATGAGTAATTTCATAATCTGGTTTTACTTCATTTCTTTCTTTATCATGACGATTAATCCAGACTGATTTCATTCCAATCCTTGATGCTCCGAGGATATCAGTCATCAAATTATCTCCAACCATGATCGCTTCATCCTTTGAAAGGTTCATCTTTTCTAATGCATGCTCAAAAATGGTTGGATCTGGTTTTCCTCTTCCAAATGCTCCAGAAATAATGATTTGTTCAAAATAAGGCACAAGTTCAGGAGTAATCTCTAATTTCGTATTTTGTAAATCCGGTGAACCATTTGTTAATAACAATAATCGGTAATTTTCTTTTAGTTGATCTAATACTGAGAACGATTCCTCATAAACAAATGGATTTTTTCGTCTTTGAGCAGGAAATTCCTCTGCTAATTTTTGACCAAATTCAGGATCATCTATTCCACATGCTTTTAGACCCCTAGTCCAAGCATCTTTTCTATAGGTTGGAACAATTTCCTTCATTTTTTTAAAATTTTCTTCGTCGTCTAAGAAATTACCCCAAAGACCTTCAAAAGGGTTAATTCCAATCATTTGAGTGAATGAATAGGTTTCATATGAGGAATAAAGCTCACGAGCTTCCTTTCTAACGGCTTCCTCTAGTTCTACTGGATCAATTCCATGTTGTTGCTTTGCTATTTCACATGTTGCAGCAAATGCTTCCTTTACACTTTTTTGATCCCAAAGTAACGTATCATCTAAATCAAAGAAAATTGCTTTAATCACTTTTATTCCCCCAATATCTTCTTTACCTAATTTTAAAAAACTCTTACTATTCAAACAATAGCTTACAGAGATTTAAACAAGTTGTAAATAGATAAGGAAAAATACCTGAAAAAATTGCTTTCTGACCATAAAAAAAACCGTTCAATTTTGAACTAAACCGCTTCTTAGGAATATTATTTATTCATTTATTCTACTCCTATTTATATTGACTTTCGATCCAATTGATAGTTCTCTTCATTTTGGATGGTTTCTCTTAATCGATAAAAATAAATCCGAAATAATTCATCAAGTGAGGTTAAGACTTCCTCATATTCTTTTTGCTTTACTCTTTTTCTAAGTGAATCATAAACCGATTCTTTATTATGTCCTCGAATCGAAATAACAAAAGGAAAACCAAATTTCTTTTCATATTTATTGTTCAATGATACAAATTTTTTATATTCTCTTGAAGATAATGATTGAAGTCCTGCTTGCTTAAGAGCTGCCTTTTGAGAGGTTCCATTGGTAATCATTTCTATAAAATTAGGAGACGCTTGTAACAATGATAATTTCTGTTCAATTGACGATTTTTTCACAAGCTTTTTAAATGCATGATGAAGAAATTGATAAGAAGGAAATGGACGTAATTCTGAAACTTGCTCAACAATTTTTGGATCAAGTATCCAGCTGAACATTAAAACGAAGTCCTTTTTAGAAAGCTTATTCACTTCATGAATTGTTAACACAAGTCATCACTCTCCATTTCTAAAATTAATCGATTTCTTATGATCCTTTATTTGTATAAATTGTTTTATAGCGTCGGACTGCCCGAAGAATGCCTGTGTACCCTGTACAACGGCAAAGATTTCCTGATAAATGCTCTAACACCTCTTCATCAGTTGGATCAGCATTATTCTCTAGCAAATCTGTTAGAGCTATGATCATTCCAGGGGTACAATACCCGCATTGAAGTGCTCCTTCTTCCAAGAAAGCCTGTTGAATTGGGTGTAAACTGTTTTTTGAAATGTATTCAATTGTTTCCACTTTTGCATTTTGCAGCTGATAGGCCATTACTAAACATGAATTTACAACCTGACCATTTAATAAAACAGAACAAGCACCACAACGTCCGATTTCACAAGAGATTTTAGTACCAGTTAATTGCAGATCTTTCCTGAGAATATCCACTAGTCTATAGACTGCAGGTATAATTAATTCCGTTTTTTTACCATTTAAATCAAATGTTAATTCCACTACTTTTTCACTCATTTTTTTACTATATTCAACACTCTCCATTA